>JASHPH010000046.1 GCA_030038255.1 Candidatus Sulfotelmatobacter sp.
CTTTCCGGTGAAGTGGTGGTGGCCTACAATCCCGACGAAAAGTTGAACGCAGGCGACACCGGCAACTCGGTTGTCCCTTCCGACTACAAGCAATTGTTCTTCACTCCCGCCGCCCGGTTGAATCTATTTCCTACAACCGCGGTCTCGCCGTGGGTGAGCCTCGGCGGCGGCTTCGCCCACTTCAGCGAGGGCAATACACTGGTTTATGGGGGGACGAATCCGGGCAAGTCCACCACGTCAGGCGTCCTTGAGGGAGGAGTCGGCCTGGACGTAAAAGTCTGGAAGAAGCTCAGCATCCGCCTCGACGTTCGCGACTTCTGGTCTGGCGAACCCGATTTCCCACTCGCCCCTACGGGTAAATCGCGGCAGCACAATTATTTTGTAGGTGGCGGCTTTTTCTGGCGGTTCTAGCTGCCGACTTTTCCACAGAAAAAAACTCCATCGCGCCCAGCCGTGTGTTCACCCGTCACATACATCCACGGCCACGCGAGTCTACTCTGTCTCTACCGAGTGCCATAAGGCCGTTTCCCAGCGGCCATCCTCGCGTTCATCCCCGCGAGCAGAGGCTCTCGGTTGATTCTCAGATCCGGTCGGCCCGCTCCTCTCCAACGCGGGCTGGCCGGTTCTTTTTGGAGGAACAATGGAGACTAGAGGCACGCCGCGTACCCTGTTCGTGACAGAGGTCTCGGAATGGTATGACTGGCTTAGGAAAAACCTGCCAATGGGGGGATGTCGCTGCCTGACGAGGAAACGTCGGCCGCGCTCATAGGCCAGTCGGTACACCTCGCCGAGAGAATGCGCGGAACATACCGGCATCTTCCCGACTCGCTGCGGCAGAAGCTTATAGAGGCGGCAATCGTGTACCGGTGCTGGAGGCTCCAGAGGGACCTAGCGGAGAGGGCGGGCCCGCTACGGGAGCCCGCGCTGCTTCCGACGGTAAAAGCCAGGGCGTACATTCGCAGTATCGGCAATAGCGGGGCCCACCACCTGGTTGAAGGTGAGGACGCTCTCACTTATGTCGTGACGATTCCAAGCGGCCTGTGGGTCGAAAGGGTGCCGGCAGTTGAGGTGGTCTGTACCGAGCTGGCCCGCCTGCTCGGGCTTACTGTGCCGGCCTCCTCAACCCTGGTGCTCGATCCCGAGCTGCTGACGAAGGCGGACCTAAGCCGGCCCTTCTGGAAGGGGGCGAAGATCAGGAGCGTCCCCCTGCCGTGCGTGGGGTTCCGATACGTTGAGCCACTGGGGCAGACGGTTTCCGCCGACGCCGTGGCCTGCCTTGACCGGCCAGCGAGAGACCAACTGCTGGGGAGAGTCGTCTTCAACATATGGGTCAGCAATCTGCGGCCCGACGCAGCCGTCCTCCGCTACGACGACAGCGCCGGCCGCTTACGCCCTGTGTTCTTCGATCACTCGCGGTGCCTCGCCGGCGCAGACCCGATGAGGTACCGTGGAATACTAAACCTGGCGGAAGGTTGCCCCAGAGTGCGGTTTAAACAAGGTGACCAAGCTGCTCTGCTGCGCTGGGCCCGCAGGGCGCAGAACGTAGACCTCAACCCATTGTGGAACCTGGCGACCGAGATCCCCGGCAAGTGGTGCGGAGGTGACAGACGCGTGATCGCCGAAGCCCTGCAGGCGTTGGAGGCCAACAAGCCCCTCATTCAATGCGCGATATCCGCCCTCCTCAAGGCGCGCCCCGACTCGGAAGAGCGGTACCACCAGTGCCGCCGTGGGGCCGGGTGCTCGTTGGCCCTCGCTTGCAGGATGTGCGATACCGCACCGGCCCCTGAGCCGCGCTCTTGACGCGGCCTCAAAAGCGGTACATGAGGCCCATTTGCGCGCTGCCCATGAACTGGTGCTCGCTCATCTGCTCCGCGGTCAGAGATTGGTTGGTCGGCTCCGTGACCGTCGTATAGAACCGGTACACGCCGAAGGTCTCCACAAAGAAGAAGTGCTTTCTGAGTGACGGAGAAGGCATGTAGAAGCTTATGAGCGGGCCCTGGACTCCGTTCTGCCAGTCGTTCCCCTTGGTCTCATAGTCAACAGTCAGCCTCATAGTGAAGTCGCCGCGGCAGTCGTACTCCGCGCAGTCCCGAGTAAAGAAATCCCTGCCGCCGCCGAAAGTGGGTCTCGCCGCCGTTTTCTTGTAGTTGGCCGTGGCAAGCTGGCTCCATTCCGCACCCGCGCCGAAGAACCACTGCGACCCGAGGCGATAGTAGACACTCCCGCCCAGGTAGCGCTCATGTCCGCTGGGATTCGGCTGGTCGTTATCGTTTACCTTCCGGGCGTTCTCGTAGGACCCGCCGAAATCTAGTATGTAGTGCTTCGAGTTGATCTGGACGCCACCGCCGACAACCTCGGATACCATCTGGAATCCACCACCGCCTCCGTCCAAAGCCCCGAACGCGTAGGGCCTCGGGATTTGGTCCTGAGAGTAGGCAGCCGCAGAGCAAACTATGACTATGAATATCGACCAACGTCGCATGGCTTTTCACCGTCCTTATGGGACGGAGATCGGCCGATTGGACGTAGCCTTTAGTTTCTTAGCGGAACTTAAGTTTGAGTCTCGCGTCAGCGCTCGCGCACAGCGGAAACTACTTCCTCATACAACTCGGGCAAGCGCTGCGCAGCCTCGGCAGAGTTGCCGAAGCGCGCGGATTCGTACACGTCAGTGAAACGCTGAACAGGTTCGCGCAGGCGCGCATTTTCAATCTTTCCTAGAAATTCGTGCGCCGTTTGCGCTGAAGATTTTTGCGTGCTGCATCGCGCCACCGCTCGGGCCATGCGCCCGTACCACATGGTAGCGGCCTGTTCGGGAGAGCGTTCCGGGTGCGCCTGCAGCCACTTCTCGTGTAGAAAACGAGCCATGCGCCCCAGGTTTCCCAGCAACACTAGAGCGAGCGTGATTATCACCCCGATAGCTGTCCAGCGGCGGGGTGAATTTTCGATGCGCTCCTGGCTGCGCCGCGCCCACTGGAGCATCGCCGCATAACGGCTGTGTGCCCATGCGCGCGCTCCCTCCCACATTCCGCGAGTGCCACTGACGGCGGACTGGCCAAGAACGTACTGATGTGTTGCGTCATAACTCACCACCCAGTCGCGCCAGAACGACGACATGGCGTCCACATAGAGAGCGAGGCGGTGCCATCCCTGCGGCGTTCCTCCGACGCCGGCCGGAGTCGGATCGAAAGTCTGCCAGCCGTAGCCGGGAAAGTAGGCTTCCACCCACGCGTGCGCGTCCTTGGCTCGGATCACATAGTTGCCTGTCAGGTCGTTGAACTCGTCGCTGCGAAATCCCGTGACCACGCGCGCAGGAATGCGCTCGGCGCGCAGCATGACTGCGAGTGCGGAAGCGAAATACTCGCAGTGTCCCTGCTTGCGCTCGAAAAGGAAATTGGCGATCGGATCGGGCACGGCAGTGCGCGGTAACTGCAATGTGTAGGCGTAGTGCGTCTTCAAATATCTTTCGAGCGCTAGCGCCTCGTCGTACGGATTGCGCGCGGAGTGCGTGATCTTCGCCGCGAGTTGCGGCACGCGTGGATCGAGCTGCGGCAGGCGCAAGTATGCCGCTTCGATCTGCGGAGGGTAGTTTTGTCCGGCTTCCCGCAACTCGTCGGCCGCAGGCTTGGCAATATCCGAGTCCGCTTCGTAGCGGGTGACGGGATGCTGTGCATCAGAATCATAGACCGCGCCGCCGAAGTCGGCAGCCACCTCCCGATAATTCCCGCTAACGCTGCGCGCCCACGGAGCGAGGAAAAGAACGTTGGTGCCGATCGGTTCCATGAGCACGCGGTAGTGAATGATTTCTTCGCGCGTCCCCTTCGGCGTCACATAAGAGCGCAAGGGCGCGTGGGCTTGCGGCACAGAAAAACTAATCTCTGAGTCGCGCCGTAAGGGAAACTGTGTGCGCGGACTCGACCAGGTGTGGCCATCAAAATCAGACAGAGCCACGCCGCGCCAGTGCAGGTCGTAGCGGCCTACGGGGTCGCCATCGATCTGAATGTGCATGACCACGGCATTTGACTGCTGAATCTCGCCGATGCGGCCCAGTTGCACGTGATCGCTGAAGCCCGAAGAGAAGTCGGTGCCGAACGAGTATCCGCCCAGGTATCCGCTCGACATGCGCGGCAGGATGAAGAACACGGCTGCGGCGCCGACAAGAATCATCAGCATCAGGGCCGGGGCCACGCGCACCAACGCAAAGGCGAGATGGCGGTGCTCCTGGGGGTCACTTGAGTGGCGCGCCAGCACGCTGGCGGTATGACCCGAGCGGCGCATCTCCATCAGCACGAAGGTCGCGACGGCCATCAGCATGAAAGCGGCAAACGAAAACAGAAACACGCTGTCGACCGTCA
>JASHPH010000003.1 GCA_030038255.1 Candidatus Sulfotelmatobacter sp.
TCCTCGGGATGCGCCAGTCGCTTCTCTTGGAACTCTCCGGTGTCGGTATCCACCGAAGCAATTTGCTGAAACTCGGGGTGGAAATCTACTCCTATAATAATCATCGCTCGGCTCCTTTCTCCGAGCCTGTTGGTTGGATAAGCACTACCAACTTTACTCGGGGGTTGGGAGCCGACATTGTCATGGAATCAATAGCCGCCCTGGAAACACGGAAGAGTAGGGTTCCTAAAAGGCTAACCGAACCTCGTCGCGACCGGCCCGCTGCCGAGACCAACCATTCTGGGTCGAAGGCATCGCCAACATTAAGATGTGTCAGAGTCTTCTAACGCAGCCAAACACTGGGTGACTACCATCACCGCGGCCAGTGACCACTTTCACTGTCGCCGGACACCAGAAAAGAGAGGATGAAGAGGGTGTTGCCGTGTGCCCAGTGCGCTACAGCGAGCGGCAGCAAGACCAGCAGACCATTCCTGTAGTTGTATTTAGCAATAGTCACTCGCCCTGTTTCCTGACCTACCACGATTTTGAGCAAGCCGACATTCTTCGCGCCCCCTGCACGTTAGCGCGTGGCAAAAAGAATCCCGTTGAGTCGCAAGCCGAGCGTCGATTAACGGCTGCCCGGAGAAGTGAGGCGCACCATGGGCCGTCATAATTTTGTTTCCATCAAGGACTTTTCGCCGGAGGAAATCCGGTATTTGCTCGATCTGGCCCGCGAGATGAAAGCTCATCCCTGGGCGCACACCGGAGTGCTCAAGGGAAAAACGCTGGCCATGATCTTCGAGAAGCCGTCGCTGCGCACGCGCGTGTCGTTCGACGTTGGCATTCAGCAGCTGGGCGGATTCTCTCTCTATCTTTCGAATGCCGAAATCAATCTGGGCAAGCGCGAGTCCGTCTACGACGTGGCCAAGAATCTGGAGCGCATGGTGCAGGCCATCATGATCCGCACGTACTCGCATCACATCGTCGAGCGCATGGCGGAGTATGCGTGCATCCCGGTGATCAATGGGCTGACGGACTACAGCCATCCCTGTCAGGCTATGGCGGATTACCTGACAATCCAGGAGCTGAAAGGCGAAGTCGCAGGACTGAAAGTGGCGTTTATCGGGGATGGCAACAACGTCTGCCACTCGCTGATGTTCGCGGGGGCACAACTGGGAGCGCACGTGTGGATCGCGAATCCTCCGGGATATGGACCCGTCGCGGAGGCAGTGGAATGGGCGCTGCGACGAGGCGCACAGACCGGCGGCACTTGCACGCTGACGTACGATCCGGTCGCGGCGGCAACAGACGCCGACGTCATTTATACCGACGTGTGGGCGAGCATGGGCCAGGAGGCCGAGGCAGAAGAGCGCCGAAAGGTGTTTGCTCCTTATCAGGTGAATGCTGATCTGTTCCGCCATGCCAGGTACGACGCCCTGTTCATGCATTGTCTGCCCGCGCATCGCGGCGATGAAGTGACGGATGATGTGATCGATTCGGCGCACTCAGTGGTTTACCAGCAGGCGGAGAATCGGCTGCACACGCAGAAAGCCATCCTGCTGGAACTGATGCAGTACCGCGAGGTGCCGGAGGCAGCGCCGCTCCGTGAAATGGCGCCTGTGTTCAGCGATTTCGAAATCTAGAGCGGGCAGAAGCCGAGGACTGTTTTGAAATCTATGCTCATTGCGGTCGGTGGTAACTCTCTGGTGCGAGCCGGGGAGAAGGGAACTGTCGCCGAGGAGATGGCAAACGCACGGCGGACCGCGGCGGCGATCATCGGACTGGTTCGCGAGGGCTATCACCTGGTGGTAACCCATGGCAACGGGCCGCAGGTCGGAGCGCAGTTGCTGCGGTCGGAGCGGGCTGCCGACCAGGCGCCGGGCCAGACTCTCGATGTCTGTGGGGCTTCCAGCCAGGGTGAAATCGGATACATCCTCGCGCAAGCCCTGCATGATGAGCTGGCGGCGGCTAGCCTGCACATTCCCGTTGTCAGCCTGGTGACCCAGAGCATCGTGTCAGCCAATGATGAGGCGATGAAGCATCCGACCAAGCCGATCGGACCTTTTTACTCGCGAGCCCAAGCAGAGGAGCGTCAGCGGCAACTGGGATGGCAGATCGTGGAAGATGCGGCCCGCGGTTACCGCCGCGTCGTTCCGTCCCCCGAGCCGGTGGAGGTCGTCGAGTTCGAGGTGATTCGTTCGCTGATGGCGGAGGGAGTGCTTGTAGTAGCGTGCGGCGGAGGCGGAATCCCCGTAGTCCGAGAAAAGGGCGATCTTCACGGCGTCGAGGCCGTCATTGATAAAGACCGCGCCTCCGCATTGCTCGCCGCGCAACTTGGCGTTGAAATTTTCGCGATCTCCACGGACACCGATTTCGTGTATCTCGACTACAAGAAGCCGACTCAGCGCCCGTTGATTCGTGTAACCGCTTCCGAACTCGAACAGCATCTCGAGGCGGGACAATTCCCGCCGGGAAACATGGGGCCCAAGATTGAATCGGCACTGCACTTTTTGAAAGCCGGCGGCAAGGAAGTGGTCATCACTTCGTACGAGCACTTGTGCGAGGCGGTTGCCGGACGAGCCGGCACGCATATTGTTCCCAGCGCCAAAGTGGTCACTCATGAAGTGCGACTAGCCCTAGGTGTGTCGGCAGGAGGACGCTAACCAATGTCAAGCATGACGCTCACATCCGAAAAGCCAGGAGCCACCGGCCCTTTCAACACTGACTCAAAGCACGATACAACCAAGCTGCACCATCTGATCGAATCGCAGCAGCTCACTTTGCCCCTGCTGATGGAGTTGTTTAACCGCTCGCGGGGGATGGAGCGCGTCGTGGCGCGGGGAGGCACCCTTGACTACCAGAACAAAATTCTGGCCTCGCTTTTCTACCGGCCATCCACTCGCACCCGCTTCTGCTTTGAGGCGGCGATGCAGCGACTGGGCGGCAAAGTGCTCTCCACCGAGCATGCAGGCGCGTTTTCGTCGGAGGTCGAAGCGGAACAAGTTGAGGACTCGATTCGGATCATTGGCAGCTATGCCGACATTATTGTTGTGCGTCATCCCGAGGCCGGAGGTGCGAGGCGCGCAGCCCAGGTATCGCCAGTCCCGGTTATTAACGCCGGAGACGGCGAAGGCGGACAGCATCCCACGCAAGCCTTGCTGGATCTGTATACGATCTATCGCGAACGCCCGCTGGTCGGCCTGAGCGTCGCGATTGTAGGAGAGTTGGACAAGGGCCGCACGGCCCGGTCCCTGGCTTATCTGCTGGCGAAGTTCGAGAGGGTGAAAATTTTCTTCGTCAGCCCGCCTGAATTACAGATGAAGCCTGACATTCTGGAGTATCTCGATGCGCATGGCGTTCGCTACGAAATGGAAGCTGACATCGAGCGCGTGATCAAGGCAGTGGATGTTGTCTATCAGACGCGCATCCGGCCGGAACGGCTTCGGGATCGGAAGGAACTGCAACGTTACGCAATCAATTCCGGAATCGTCGAGAAGATGAAGCCGGACGCACTTATCCTGCATCCTCTGCCGCGAACTGTGGAACTGGACAAAACTGTGGACGACGATCCACGTGCGCTTTATTTCAAACAGGCGGCCAATGGCCTGTACGTACGCATGGCCCTTTTGACCATCCTGTTGGAAAGAGATCACGAATAACTACTTAAGACCGAGGAGAAAACTAATGTCCGTGCTGGAGATGACCCGCTCTGCCGAACTCATAGCGTTGGAAGATCAATATGGTGCCCACAACTACCGTCCGCTCGACGTGGTGATTGAACGCGCCGAGGGCGTATGGGTGTACGACGTTGAGGGCAAACGGTACCTCGACTGCCTGGCTGCATACTCGGCGGTTAACCAGGGACACTGCCATCCGCGAATTTTGCACGCAATGATGGATCAGGCGTTCAAGGTGACACTTACCTCGCGGGCCTTCCGCAATGATCAGTTGCCCTTGCTCTGCCGGGAATTGCATGAGTTGACTGGATTCGACATGGTGCTGCCCATGAACTCCGGGGCGGAAGCCGTTGAGACTGCTGTAAAGGCCGCGCGGAAATGGGGATATAAGGTTAAGGGGATTCCGGAGGGCAAAGCGGAGATCATCGTCTGCGCCAACAATTTTCACGGGCGGACGGTCACCATCGTCAGCTTCTCGAGCGATGAGCAGTATCGCGATGGCTTCGGACCATTCACGCCCGGCTTCACGATCATTCCTTTTGGCGACGCTGCCGCGCTGCGCACCGCGATCACGGCGAATACGTGCGCATTCCTGGTCGAGCCGATCCAGGGAGAAGCCGGAATCATCATTCCGCCGGCCGGATTTCTCAGCGAAGCCGCAGCCATCTGCCGGG
>JASHPH010000047.1 GCA_030038255.1 Candidatus Sulfotelmatobacter sp.
TTCCGGGCCATATGCAGTTCTTTCTCGACCCACTCACCGAAAGACCCGTAGCCCCACAGATCGATGAGACTGCGCACCACCCGCCTGCCGCTCGGCAGGCGATCCACAATGATCCCTTCGTAGGAAGCACGGTACAGAAGACCACCAAGGTCCCATTCGTTCTTGCGCGCATCTTGCGCCGTACGGACGACTTCTCGGTGCAGTTCCTCGGCGCTCTTGTCGCTGACAACCTTCAACTCGCTGGGTACTTCGCTAGGCTCTGCCATGTTGCCTCCCTACAGCTTCATTTTCTGAACCACACCTTGGACGAATTCCTTTTCGCACACCGGGCAGGCGTCGCAGACGCTGCACTCTCCACGAGGCTCGTCGTGGTCGGTGCAAACGTCGTGCTCCGAAGCCTTGCCGGGCAGGCCGTGCCAGCAGTTGCCGTTGTGTGCGTGGTCGAACGGCGACTTTTTCTTCGGAGCAGGCTTCTTCTTCACGACACCGGGCCGTCCGGGGCAGGAGGCGCTGGGAAGAACTCGGGGTCACCCTGCGTCTCCGGGTGCTTGTGCAGCTCCTTGAGCAGCACATCGAGGTCCGCGAGGGAGTCGATGGAGCGCTTCACATGATGGAGCACCTCGCCTCCGATGACCTCAGGGACGAAAGCGTTCGCCTTGAACCTGTTTCGGAGATACACGACGGCGGTGTAAGCAATGTCCAGATCCATGTCGAGAGTTTCGAGCCTCGCCAGGATCTTTCGCTGAAGAACGGGGACCGGCATTCCCTCCACGTCTTGCGGGCGCATCAGTGCCTCACCGAAAACCACGAGGGCGGACGCTGACGGGCCGTCATGTCGGACGTCAGGCGAGAGAGGGCCTCGCGAATCTCCGGCCCCATCCTCGCGACCATCGCGCCCGGCCTGCCGTGCGCACTCGGAAACTCAGGACACAGAATGACGCGCTCCAGCGCGTCGAGGGGATCTCGAATCACGACTTTCTCCTTTTTTCTTCTTCTGCGACTTTTCGGCCATCCGTGCGATGCCGACGAGTAAATCATACGCTCGCTGGATTTCGCGGGTCGTGCTCGAAAGAAGCCTGCCCAGCCGCCTCTCTTTGTCAGTCCCGATGCGGACACGGTCCATCTGCGCGTCGAGCAGCTTCTCCGCAATGCGAAGGCGACCCTCCGGCTTCTTCACATCTTCGAGCATGCTGGGGATCCTAGCACAGTCGTGGTAACATCCGCGGTCATGAACCGACGCGACGTGCTCAAGACCATCGCTGCTGTTTCCATCGTCGGACTTCCCGCTGAGGCCGAGGCCAAACCCTTCGCCGACGTGCCGGGCTTCATCCCAGCGCCGGAGCAGCGATACCCCGTGAGGCTCGAACGGGACTTCCTTCGGCAGGACCCGGAAGGACCCGGCCTCGGATGCAGCGACGCGTCCAAGGAGATCGGCGACGTCTTCATCGAGTACCACGAGGTCTGGGAGCGGTACGCCGAAGCCACTTTCGACCCGGAGATCGACAAGAAGAACCGCAAGCGCCTGTCCCAGGTCCCCACGGGGCGCAAGTTCCGCGTCGTCGGTCACTATTCCCCCGAACAAGCCGAAGATGAGGCGCGAATCAAGAAGATCGTCGACGACGCAACAGCGTACTTGAGCGAAGACCAGCGGAGGGCGGCGCGTCTGGTCGTTCTCGATCCCTCCGACTTCATGTACACGGTTCTCGTCCTGATCAAAGAGCTGCACATCTGGAGCGATGACACCGACTTCGTCATCGCCGAAGACGCCGAGCACGCGGTGCAGCTCTGGAAGCGCGAGACGGGCTACGACCGGTCGCCCATCACGGCCATGCCGGTCGAAGACGATCATCCCGCACTCGACCCGAAGAACTGGGAGATGTGGCCCGAGGACAAGCTCTTCCACTTCACCGAGGAGCTGGACGGCGACGAGTCGAGGATCTCGCACTATCCAGACCGCAAAGTGTACGAGTGGTTCAAGTTCGACCAAGTCCGCCGTCGCCCCAACGTGTTCAAGACGCCAGAAGAGTATGCTCGCACCGCTCCCTGGCGCCGCGTCTACTCCTACCAGGACGTGCTCGTGCCGGGCGGGCTCATCCAGCGCTTCACGGTGTACGGCGAGCCTGCGGACGACGTGGCGTTCATCCGGCACCGCGACAACGGGGGCTGGGACGCCGCGCGCGACGCCGCCATCCGGGCAGCCAAGAAGGGCTACCGCACGGTCTACGAAGTGACCGGCGTCCGCGTGAACCACCGCACGACCGCGAAGCTGCCCCACGAGTGGGTGGCCGAGCATCCCGCCGGCTTCTTCGCCTCCACGGAGTTCTGATCATGACCCTACAAGACACGCAGCTCGCCGACGAAGTCATCGACCGCCTGAATCAGCTCGTACGCGAGGACCCGCTCATCGCGTCCGACATCGCGAAGCTCATTCAGACCCGCATCGGCTGCTCCAACGCCACCATGAACCATCCGACCCTCCAGACGGGCGTCCACAGCGGCGAGAAGACGCTTGGCCTCCTGGGGCTCCTGAACGGCGTGGTCGGGGTCATCCCCGAGGGACCGAAGAAGGGCTGGGGCTACGTCGCCGCCGAATTCGCAGACGACGGCCGCCTCGTCCGCTTCCTTCGGACCGACAGCGTGCCCGAAAACGAAATCTCGTGACGGCGCTCTGCCACGGCTACGAGATCGTCTGCCCCGACGGCAACGTCCGGCGCTACCCGTACCACAACCAAGGCGACGCCGAGTCGGACGCCAGGTACGTCACGCGGAAGGGCTGCGCTCGCATGGGTGGGGTGTTCAAGAAGGCGAGCCCTCTCGAAGAGGCCCTACCGCCGTGCACGGGCGGCGAGCACGTCGTGCGTCCCATCGCTTTCACGCACCCGGAACACGAGACGGACGGCGAGGCTTAGAGGTTCTTCAAGTCGAACTTGAGCACGATGTGCTCGGCCGGCGTCGGCACGACGACGTTCACGTCGATCACCGCCTGCGTCTCCGTGTCTATGGTGACCATGCCCGTCTTGTCAGTGCCCACGGCGGCGTCGACACCGAGAGCGAGGCTCTTCGCGATGTAGTCCAAAGCCTCTCGACTGGTGCACGTCGACAGAAACGAATCCCTCGCTCGGCGTGCCATCTCCTCGTCCAACTTCTTCATCATCGGCGCGTAGAGCCGCGCGAGCTGGTGGAGCCGGTATCGTGCGCACAGTCGGGTCACCTGGGGCGCGAGAACGTGCCATGGAAGGAGATGCCGCGTGAGGATCTCCTCCGGGAGAAACTGGTGGTAGACGGCCGGCTGGATGAACTGAGCGAGAGAAAAGCTCATGAGAGAAAGAAGAAGTCTACCTTCTTCCCGTTGAATTCCCAGACCTCGACGTGCTTCGTGTCCTTCGACCGCTTCTTTCTCCACTTCGCGTGAACCACTTCCACTCCGTGGCGGAAGTTGAAACCCATCCCAGTCAAGGTGATCTTCAGAAGATCAGCTGGCTGCTCACCCTTTGTGGTCGGGTAGAGGATGACGTCGAGGTCGTTGTTGCTCTGCCCCTCGAAGAGGACACTGCCCGTGAGCCCAGGGTAGTACCCCACCTCGGGGAGCTTCCCAGCGAGCCTCCGAACGAGCGCCACCGCTTCGTCGAGCCTCCACATCATGGCTTTGCCGGGGGCTGCACGCACTCGAACCAGACGAGGCCGCGCACGAGGACACCGTGGCGGTTGTCACAGTCGTTCTCCGCCTGAACGAAGCCGGCCGCGTAGCCGCACATCCCGAGGATGAGGAGGCAGATGACCATGAGCGTGACGTTCTCCTCTTTGGTTCTCATAGCGGCCACTTTGGGCGGGCAAAGAACGAATGGTCCAGAACGACAAGCCGGCCCTCGACTTCGAAGACCGACAGACCTGAGAGACCGGAGAGCATCGAGAAGAGCGGTGCACCGGGACCCGTCGGATAGTCGGGCTTCTCGACGACCTCGATGCCCGCAGCTTTCAGGGCCTTCGCGTGCTCGGGCTTCACGGGCATACCGCGCGGACGGACCAGTTGCCGACGACGTTGTGAAGCTCCAACGCGTGGAGGTTCGGCACCGGAATCGACTCCATGAACCTCCGAAACCTCGCCATGTTTCGGTAGATCTCAGGCTGATTGTGGTGCAGGATCGACCACAGAACACCACGCATGAAGTTGCCGTGCGTGAAGACCGCGATTCGCTCGATGTCGTAGTGGGCGACGCGGCGGAAGAGATCGTCGACACGCTTCATGAACGATCGAAAAGACTCTGCGCCCACCCCGTCGCAGTAGTCGGGATTGTTCATGTCCCAGTAGCGCCGCACCTGGGGCTCACGCTGCTCGTGCGTCGTGTTGTTGTAGTGCGCGGGGCAGAGCATCGTGAATTCTTCGACGTCCCACTCCCTCAGAGGAGCATTCGGGAACCGTGACTGGGTCCAGCGAGCAGTCTGCTTCGCGCGCTCCATGGGCGAAGAGATGAGGACCTGGGGCCAGTAGGGAAGTTTCGGAGTTCCCCACTTCTGGGCAAAGTCCGCGGCCTGCTGGTCACCCGTAACCGTCAGGGGGTACGTCGATGCGGAGTCGGTGGCGAAGCCGGCGTTCGACATGCTTTCGCCGTGTCGGATCAGCCACATGAATTTCCCCTCGACCACGCGTCACTCTCCTTCCGGACGACGCGCCATCCTATCAGATCGCCTCTTCTCGTGCATGGCCAAACGGGCGGCCTTCGCATCCTCGGCGCACGTGCACTTGGGACCACTTGCCGAGCGACCGATCAAGCGCCCGCACTTGCCACAGCGAGGGGGTTTGCGTTGCTCCCGAACGCGGGAAACCGGACGAATGATGGAGCTGCTCATGGGCTTGGCCTAATATAGCCCAGCGAATGTACTTTTTGCCGTTCCGAGTTCGAGTCTTTCGGATCGAAGGTGACGGAATCTTCGTGCGTGTCGAGGACACGAGCCACGAACTCGGCGGCCCGAACCGCGAGCCGCGAGCGCTGCACGTCGGCCACACATTTTGCGAAGTTCAGCTCTTTCAGTGGTTCAATCCGCCACGGAGCGACACGAATCCCTGGCCGCTCCAACTTTGGACAGTCGATCTTCGCATCTTGAATTCGCTCATCGGGGGCACGCCGCAAGAGCGGTCGTATCCCGGCGACAGCGTCTGGCTGAAGCTGAGCGACCCGACCGGCACCGGCATCCCCACCATCGCCACCGCTCTCTCGCTCGTCGTCGAGCCTGGGCAGGGCGTGGGGCTTCGCTAACGGTCGAGGCGCGCGCCCATGTCGAAGAGGTCCCCGTACTTCGGGTCTCTCACTATGGCGTAGGGCGGATGGTTGATGACTCCCTTGTGCTTCATCGACGCGCCGGCAGCTAACCAGTCCGTGTAGGTCTTGTGGCAGCCGTTCTCGCAGGGCGGCGCTTCGAGCCCACGCAGCGTGCCGCGGACGAAGGGAATGGAGGTCGTCAGCGGCGCTCCGCACCCGTGGCACGGCGTCGTGAACGGCTTGACGCCCCAGCGCCGGGACCACTCCTCCACGGTCACCCCGTGGACGTAGAGCTGGGGAGCGCTCCGCTCCCTCGTTCTGCGGGTCGTCTTCAATTCTTCACCTCGGGCACCATCGTCAGCTCGAACTTGCCGGTGTCTTCGTCCAGACTGTGAATGATGACCCGGCCTTCCTTTTCCAACTCACGGAGGATAGCGATCACCTTTTTCTTGCAGGCATGGGAATCACTATCGGGCAGCCCACAGTGTTGGCAGTCTGTCACGGGACACGGCGGATCGGGGGCAGGTAGCTCGGGACGTCCTTGCCCTCGGTCTGGACGATCTCGAACTGTTTGCCCCCGTCCAGGTAGGTGAAGTCCATGCGGAAGCCGCGCCCACACTCCTTACAGACGGCGCCCTTCTTCATCGCCTCCTCGGAATCGATGATCCGGTAGGGCAAGAAGCCCTTCGCCGCGCAGCCGGGGCACGCAAGGGTCATCGATGTTTCGAGCCCGAAGCCCGAGATGACGGAGTTCTCAGTCGCGAGGCGGTTGTACTCTTCGAGGGTCGCCGGGTCGCTCATGGGGTAGGTCTTCCTCACAAGATGAAGATTCTACTTCTTCTCTTCATCTTTCGGCTTAATTCTCCCAGTTCGGAGGGCATAAGCAACTTCTTCCGCCATTTTCCCAAAGGCGACGCACAGTTCGCACTTGCAGCCGGGGTTCGCGCGGATGTGTTTGAAATCCTCGTCATTAATGTCCATGCCGAGTCGGAACAGTTCTTCGTTGGTCTTCATGCGACCAATTCTATCAAGCGAGACTACGGAACCTTGCTTCGGTGCCTGCACGGAACGCGTCGGTCGAACTTGCTACCACCCCACATGATGACGTAGCCCCGGCAGGGGACGGTGCGCTGCGAGCCGTCCGCGAGGATGACCGCGACCGGTACCCCGCACACCGCATCGCGTCCGCAGGTGCAGCCGAGGCCGGCACTTCCCGGCTCCCCCGCATCGAGCATGATGGCGCAGTCGGGAGCGTGCTCCGTCTCTCCGGGGACGTAGCCCGCATTCTGGAGCGCGAACTCCAGGTCCGACGCGAACTCCTTGTCGACCTTCCTCCGACGCTGCGCGTACTCCCAGAGGAGGTCTTGCGCCATCGGATCGTCAATCTTCAGCGGGACGAAGTTCGGCTTGCACCAGGTGTACTTGTCGCTCTGGAAGAGGCCTTCTTTGTTGATGTGCGGGCGGTCAGGCATCGGTTTTTTCCTCCACGGGCTTGAGGTTCCCGCATCTCGGGCAGAGCGTGGGCCACATCTCCTCGCGCTCCGACCGCAGCGAGTGATGATGCCAACCCCGAGGCACCATGAACGGCTGCCCCTCAACGCCGCAGAGATCGCAAATAGGCTTGGGGGCCGTCGCATTCTTGAACCCCGGGAGAAACTGGACGCCAACCGTGGGGACAATCGCCGGGCGCCAGGTGATGCCGCAGTGCTGGCAACTGTGACTCGTGTGGACCTTCGTCGCGAACTCCCCCTCGTCGATGTGGCGCTTGCCACATTCGGGGCAGTGGAGAATCATCGGGATGGGCGCTTGCTCGCTCATGCGTGAGGCTTCCCGCAGCGACACTTGAAGTCGAGGTCGCCCGCCTTGAGCGCTGCGATGTACTCGGCGTGGGCCGCAATCTCCCAGGGCTGGCTGCCAGGGCCTTTGCGGCCGAGAGCGCCGGCAATGCCGAAGGCCTCGGTTAGAATGTCCGCGTCACCCGCGGGCACAGGTCGATTCGACGCGCGGATGAGTTCCTTCGACTTCTCGATCATCGCATCCCAGAGCGCGATCTCGGTTTCCGCCGACTGCCTATCCATGGGCTCTCCTGCGCTTAATCTGCTCCCGGATGGGAACGAACACCGCGCCACACTCTAACGCCTTCGCCCGGCGACCGGGAGTGAGATCGTAGTGTGGTGCGACACGATGCGGTTGGAACCACTCGCGCTTCATGCCTATCCGCTGGGCGAAGGCGTGCAACTCCTCGATGGGACCGTCGGTGGTCAGGTGACTCGACCCCTTCTTGAAGATGCGGCCTGCGTGAGGCCACACCACCAGCTCGTCGACCATGATCACGAGTCGATTCCGTCGACCCACCAGACGCAATTGCACGCTTTGTTCGTGCACGTGTACTTGACGTCTTCGTAGCCGCCGCAGCTGGACTCCCAGATCTGGTAGACGACGGTCATCTGGCCGCACTTGGGGCACGGTCGGTCGTCCGGTTTCCCCTTATCTTGAAACGTTCCCTCGTGCTCGGCGTACGTGCGTGCTTCTACCATCTATCCCTCCCGTTTCGGCGGATCCTCCACCAGATGAGTCTGGCCAGGTGCTTCTTGCTCCACAGCGGGTTTGTCCGCAGCTTGAGCCACGCCGCGAATCTTTCGAGAGCCTCGCGTTTGGCTCGAACGAGATCTCCTCTTTTCACGTCTTTTCTTCTGAATCTCGTCCATGAACGGTGCAAATTCGACCGTCGGGTCCGCTCCGTCTAACACACGTTTGGCGGCATCCAGAAGTTTGTCGATGCGCCTCGGTCGACCGATGAACTCCGCGAACTTCCTCTTCTCCTCTTCGACTTCCTTCTCGGCGATCTCGATGGCCTCGTCCAGGTCCTCGCGCTCCATCGGAATCGGGTGGCCCTCGTTCGACTGGTTCAAGAGGTCGATGAGGTCGGCAAGGTTCTGCTGTGCCGCTACGAGCGGTTCCTCTTCGGGGCACGCAGCGCGCAGGATCTTCACGCACGCCTGTCCGCATCGCGCGCGAGCTGGAGCGCTTCGATGCGCGGCTTGAAGAGTCGGTCGTAGGTCCCCTCGTCGATGTCGAAGGAGCACGGATTGCCGTATTCGTCGACCGCCTCCACGACGATGCGGCACTGGCCGGGCATCTTGTACGTCACTATCGACTTCTCTGGTTGGTCCCCCAGAAACTCGTTCCGTCCGTGGTCGGTGACGTCACCGCAGCGCTCACATGGAGACCCGTCGTACCTAGGCCCGTCCTTCTTCGGGTTGCGCTCTTCGACCTTGTACTCGATGACGTCGACTGTCTTGGACACGCTCGTTACGCGCAGGGTCGCGAGCGTGTGCGTCTTCGCGTAGCGGTCGGCAATGAAACGATCTTCGTTTGCTGAACGAGCCATGGGTCACCACGTTGAAGCTTCGATGGGCTCCGCGAGGAGCTTCCATGCATGATCCTTGTTGTCGGCCCGGACGTAGCCCACCCCAGCGCGCTGCCACATGAGGACGCCGAGGCCGCCGTTCGGGAACGTGATGACCCGCCTCTTCCATACGTATTTGCGGCCCTTTTCCGAAAGCTTGTACTGGAGGTCGCGCGGACCGAAGTAGAGCCGAACGCACTCCTGAATGAAGCCGGCTCGATCGAGCGCTTCGATCGTGACGCGCTTCATCGCGGACGCCTTGACCGAGCCCTGCGTCATCATCTTCAGCATGAATTCGTACATCAGCTGGGTCATAGCTGCATCAACCGAAGGACGGCGTCGCGCGCGGGTGCGTCATTCACGTGGCCGACGAGCCTCCTGCCCTTGAAGCTCAGCTTGTACACCCGAAAGCCGCCCTCCAAGCCTCCCGAGTCCCAGCAGACACCGCTGGTGCCGACCGGATGGAGCGAATCGTCGACGTCCTCCCCCGGCGTGACGCGAATGCCCCTCTCCACCCTCATGGTGTAGTTGATGTACACAGTCCAGTGTTGGCCACACTCTTCGCACTCGAACTCATGCTGCGAGTCCATGACGTCGTCGAGCGGCCCCCGGCCCATGTCGAGGCCCGTCTCCTCCCCGCAGGTTGGGCAGGTTGATTCGAGCAGAGCGCTGTGAAGATGACCGGTGAGCGTCTCGGTCATTGCAAGAGGACCTTCGCCCCGACAGCCTCGAACTTGTGCTCGATGTCCCGCGCCTCGACCCGGTAGACCTCCTTCTTGAGGACCGGGGACTTGTCCTGGCTGGCTTCGTCGTAGATGCGCTTCGCCTCGCCCAGCGCGCACCCGGTGACATCGCGGATCAGCCGGATGGTGTTGATCATCTGCACCGGCTCGACGGTCGATAGCATCACGTCGAAGTAGACCTGCTCGAAGCTCTTCGGTGGCCCACCATAGGCCGGAGCGCCACGCCACGCCTCCGGGTAGGGACCGCCGTAGGCCGGACCTACGAAGGGTGCTTCATCCTTTTTCGTCTCGTCCGGCATGGCTCCTCCGCTCGTGATCGCGGCCCCTTTCATACCAGATCCGCGCGATGTTATCGACCCCTCCCTTGCACTTCGTGCACACCCATCTGCGGTTTAACTTCTGCGTCGGGTCGACCGGCACGAAGTCGTGCGGTCCCGCACAACCATCCAGCCGCGCGACGTTCGCCTGGACGTCGGCCCAGACCTGTTTCGACCACTCCAGCATCTCTTTCGGGTTCACTGGTCTCTCGGCGCTGGAAGAATGGGTGGAACGCGGCAGGCGCAGCCGCATCGGCGGGAGAACTCGACGTGCTCTTCGCAGGTCGAGAAGCACGCGGGCTGCGGCACCGGGTCAGCGTGCGCCAGGTCGCTCCGGGCGCAGAGGTAGCCATACCCGAACATCAGGGCCGACAAGAGGCAAAGTTGGCCAAGTTCCTTAAATGATTGGAGCCCCTTCCTGGTGATTCTCATGGGACGACTTCTTCTTTCCCCTGCGCTTGTCTATTTGGCGCTGCATCAGGGAGATGAGGAAATCGACATTGTACCCTTCTTCGGTCAGCGCGCGCCGAGAGCCGTCGAAAGCCGCGAGTTGTTCCTGGAGAACTTTGATCGGGGCGTAGTCCGCCCAGCGGCAATGGATGCCGTTGAACGGGCACCACTCGCTGACGACCCAGCGCCCGCCAAACTGGCCCGTCATTCTGTTTTCGATCTCGTAGTTTCGCAGCCGGTCCCAGTCGGGGGTGTCGAAAGGCAGCTTGACGCGCTCGGCGACACGTATCGCGTTTCGCCACCGCGCCATGATGCGCTTCTCCGCGTCCTTTCGGCTGATCTGCTTGGGTCTCACGTCAGCCGTTCTTCATGCTCTTGAACGCGTGAATCCACCGCTGCACGCCCTCACGCGCCTTGGGGATGTTCGTGAAGTAGGCCATGTTCCCGCCTTCGCCCCAGTCGAACAGGAAGAGGACGACGTCGGCGCGGGAGGCGATGACCTTGCCGATTTCCGCGCACTTCCGCTCCAGCTCCAGGCGCACGTCGACTTGTTCGCTCGTCTCGTGGTCCTCCTTGGTGCAGAGCGCGCCGGTCCTCTTCGTCCGCTCAAGCCACTCTTCGAGCGACTTCACGATGTCATCGCGGTGCCCGTTCGAGGCGTAGTGGAAGTTGCCGGCGGCCTCGAAGAAGAGGGCGAAGCCCTTCTTTCCCGCGGCAGTCTCAACGAGCTTCGCGATGTCGCGGAGCGTCTCCCGAAGTTCAGGTGCAACGGCTTCAGTCATGGTTTCTTCTTCCTCGCGGCAGCAATCACGGCCTTGCACTGCGCCTCGTCGAACATTCCGATGTGACACTTCTCCTTCGGAATCCCAAGGGTCCTCGACAGCCACTTGTAGGTTCTTGATCGTTGAGCACCCATCTCCTCCGGGATCTGCGTTTTCCAAAGACGATCGAGCGCTTCATGGGCCTTGAGCCGCGCCTCCCGGAGCTTCTGGTTCGCCAGACGCCCGAGCGGCTTGCCCGTCTGCTTGTGACAACCCACGTAGGCCTTGCACGGTACACATCGCCAGAAGAAGCGATCGTACAGGTCTCCGCGGTGCGGGTAAATGACAGCGCCGCCGACCTTCTCGGCCGGCCCCCCGCAATAGGGACAGGTCAGGACCTCAGTCGAACTGAGGGCGGGAGAGCCAGAAGTCGACAAAGCGCAGGTCCTCCCGTGCTCGGCGCGCCCGCTGGCACTCCTCCGTCTGCGACCGTGGGAGTGGTGCCTTCCCGAGCACCTCGCGCACGGCGTTGATGAAGACGTAGTCCTCCCGACGCTGCCGAGAGATGCAGCCGTTGCGCCTAATTTCGGGAAGAGTCTCGGGCATGTTGGAAAGTATCCGACAATTTACTCGTTAGTTTCCGACTTTCCCACAGGCTCGGCAGCAGCCTTGCGACCACCGCGCTTGAGCCGCTGCACGGGAGCAGGGGGTGTGGGCGGCGGTGGAGCGGCGGCAATGGCCGTCTTCGTCTTCCGCGCCGTGGACCGAAGCAGCTCGGCCATTTGGTGCGCCCGGCGTCCGGGATTCTTGTAGCCCTTGCGGCCCGGATCCGGCTCGCCGCGCGCAATCGCTTCTCGTCTACGCTTCGCTTCTCCACCCATGATCAATTCACCCCATGAGGCTTGAATTCTTGATTGAACTCCTCACACTCTTGCTTGTTCAGGAGCCTGTTTCTCCACTTCGGGTGGATCTTAGGCTCCAGGCTCTCCATGATGCGCTGCGACTTCACCGAGCCGCCGGGGTTGCAGCCGAGCGAGTGCGCTCGGTGAATCGCGGCAGCGAGGTCGGTCTTCATGTCCCCGGTGTCCGCGCCCTCGACGATGCAGACACCGAGGAACTGCGAGCCGGCCGGACGGGTCGTGTCGCAGAAGGAGAGCCAAAACCAACCGCCGCTCACGGTCCCCTCGAAAACCAGATGTAGGGCATCTCTCCTGGCAACGAAGACCAGAATTCGCGAGGCAGGCAGTAGCCGCCGAGGCCGAGGCCGATGGCGAGGACGAGCAGCGCTTCCATCGAGCGGTGCTCGCCGGTCCACTGATTGCCCTTGCGGTCCTCGCAGAGCGCCAGGAACGTGTAGCCGCCTCCGCTCCCCTTGATGTAGTTGTCGGTCACGACCTCGTTGATGATCTTGAGGACCTCGGGTCGGCTCTGCTTCAACCGTCCCTCGTGGAAGCCGTACTGGCCGATGATTCCCTGGACGATGACCGCGTCCTTCGGGGGCTTCCCATCGTCGTTCGGGATCTCCTCGCGCCGGAACAAGACGCCAGGGAAGTGCTCCCGGTCATCCGGGTCGCCCATCATGATCTTTTCGAGGCGGGCCGAGGGACCGTCGTCGATGAGACCCATCTCGGCGGTCTCGACGGCCGGAGGCGGACTGCCGTAGATCGGCCCACCGAGAAGAGCCGGGTCCGATTTGGGAGGGGGCTCAGACATGATTCGTCCTCACAGTGCGTTCGGGTGGGGTGCGACGCGACCGTCGCGGGCGAGCGGGTCGTGTCGGTAGAAGCGCTCGGCGTCGGTCGGCACGCCCTCGTCGTAGAGGACGTCCTGTCCGAGGACCTCACGGAGCCGGTTCACGAACACGCGATTGTCCGCGACAGGCTGGCTGCAGCGTGAGTTCGCCTGGTTCCACCGTGCAGCCGCGCTGCGAATGCGTGCTCGGCCAGGCATCTACTTCTTCTTTCGCTTCTTCCCACCGCGTGGCGCATTGGGAGTGAACTTCGCGCCCTCTTTCGTCGCGGCGGGCACGTCCTTGTCGGCGACACGGAATTCGCTGCGGATGCGGATGACGTTCTCGCCGTGCCGCACGATCTTCCGTATGGTGACGGCGATCTCGCCCTGGTCGATGTGCTCGTTCCACGCAGCCGACAGGTCGACGGTCCGAAGGAACCCCTTGACCTCCTCCGGCTCGTAGAAGATGTGGACGGCGGCCGAGCGCCCGACCTGAACTTGCCACTCGACGGTCGGCTCGCCGTACTTCCAGACGCTGTCCGCCATCCCAGCGGGCGCGCCGCCCAAGTCGCTTCTCTTCGCAGCCATGGTCCGCTCCTCAGTACGGGGTCTCGTCCTTCTTCGCCTCGGGCGCGGCCTCGACGCCCTTCGCCGGGTCCGTTCCATTCGAGGGCGCCGAGGAAACGATCTGCACCGGAATGCCGTAGGAGACCTCGGGGAGAGCGACCTTCGCCTCGCTCATGGAGCCCGACTGCACATCGACGACGATGACCGGGTCCTTGCCGTCCACCTTCCCGAGGCGGACCTCTTTGATGCCGTGCTTGCCGACCAGCGCCTTGATCGTGTCGAGCGCCTTGTGTGAGTCCGGCTTCGTCATCTCGACGATGGACTTGGGCGGAGCGGGCTGCGGAGGCGGCGCAGCGGGAGCGGCCTTGGCTGTCTTCGTCGTCGTCGCGGCGGGCGCAGAAGCGGGTGCGGGGGGAGTTTTCGCCGGGGGCGGCCCAGCGGGCTTCGGCGGCGGCTTCGCAGCGAGCGCCTCGACCTTCTGCTTCATCTCCGCGTACGACTCGTAGAAGTGGAAGCCCTTGAAGTTGTTCTCGCGGTCCGAGAGCATGTCCTCGACGTGGAGGAGCACCTGCCCGAGGTCGCTCTTGTCGTCCTTCGTGAAGGGCTGCACGAGGTAGACGTCTTCGCCAACCTGGGAAATGACCTGGCCACACATCTGCGGGGCCATGAAGAATCGACCGACGAGACCGGTCGGCCGCGTCTTCGGTGCACTCGTGGATCGGCTGGTCTTCTTCGGTCGCGGCATGGTCTCTCCCAGCAAAAGGGACGCGATCCATACCAGCTACGAAGGCCTATTGTCAACCGCTCGCGTCAGCTCAGAATGAGCAGCTTCGTTCCCGCCATCAACTTTCGATTGACCGAGGTACTTTGCACGAAGATCCAGAAGTCGGGATGACTTGCCGGCGCGACCTTCACCTCGTGATCGGGAAGCCCGAGCAGGCTGCGCGCCTCGTTGCCGATGTACACCGCTTTCGAGCTGACCTCGTAGAGAGCAATGGACTTTTGCGCCTGCACCTTCTCGGACTTCGTGAGCTGGTAGTACGCCTCGCCGAGCTTGTAGGCGCGCTTGGTGAGGCTCTCGACGAACGGCGCGATGGGACCCTCCGCCTTGACGTCTGCCACGCGGTACTGCCCTGGATGCAGCCGATTGAGCGTCTTCGCGACGGAGGCCTTGCTCACGCTCGCGATGTCCATGTTGAAGAGGTTTCTCGTTCCACGAACCCCCTTCGCGCGGTTGTTCATGAAGTCGTCGGTCGTCGCTCGGATGACCTTGGCGACCTCCGCCATCCCGCGGCTGGAGGTGTCCCACACGGCGATGTTGTCCGTCGGGAACCCGAACTTCTTCGCCTCGAACTTGCCGTTTTGGTTCGGCACGAAGCAAGCGACCGTCCAGTTGTCCTTCAGACTACCGATCTTCTTTGCCAGATCGGCGGCCTTCTTCCTGCTGCGGTTCTCTTCTCCGTCCGTGAGGACGTAGACGAGGAAGGCGTGGTCCCCATACAGCTCCGGCGTCTTCGATAGATCCTCGATGGCCTGGATGGTGGCGTCGATGAGCGCGGTTTGACCGCCAATGCGGTAAGAGTCCTTGAGCGACGGCATCCGGAGCACGTCTTTGTCGTAGTAGACGCACTTCGCGACGTCGTCGAAGGTGTAGACGGTCGCTCGCGTCTCCTGGTCCAGTTCCTTGGAGCGCTGAGCCAAGTGCTCGACCTGGTTGTCCGCGACTTTCACGACCGCCGAGGCCAGGTCTTCCATGGACCCCGAGGCATCGAGAACGAAAGCGATGTGATTGATGTAGTTCTGGCTGACGGACATGATCGTGGCATACCAGCCACGATGCGGCATTGTCAAGTACGTGCGCTCGGGGGGAACCCTGCCTTCGTCAGCGCAGCATCGAGCGAGCAATCCGGCTTGTGGCCGTCCTCCTTGTACCTCTGGCACCAGGGGCAGGTGTCGGGCTCGTCGCCGCCGTTGTAGGTCGGAATCCACTCCAGCCCAAGGAGCACCTTGGCCAGGTCTTCGACGGCTCCCCCTTCTGCGCGGACTTCTTCGAGCAGCTTCGTCAACCGGTTGTGGGCGAAGCTGCCCTCCGAAGTGTCGATGTAATTGGTCTCGCTGTGGCTGACTTCGAGGAGAAGCGCCCGAGCCCTATCCCGCATCGCGTGCACGCTTCACGCGCACGCAGACGTGTCTTGCACGTACTGAATCGCGAGCGGGTTCGCCCGCGAGCTGTACACCTTGACGACGCGTCCGCCGAAACGGTGCGCGATGGCGGCCAGGTCCGCGCGATCCAGAACACACCAGCACCCGTGGTACGTGCCGTCTTCGTGGAACAGCCGAAGATGCGCACCGCAAAGACCGTTCTCCGCGAAGAATCGCGACGCGGCCTTGTGGCTGGGCATCCACTCCCATTCGGTGATCGAAGCCGCGTTCTCCCGCGGGGTGGGGTGCAGGGGCAACTGCACCTGGCACTTCAGCTCCCTGGAGATGGTTCGCAAGTACTGCTTCCGCCCCTTGTGGGTGCGTCGGATCATCCAGCAATCTTGTCCGATAGTCGGGTCAACTCGGTTCATGGCTCTCCATTCCTTTCCGCCGGGGGCAGATACACATCACGTACCCACATACCGGGCACGGCCTGGGCTTTTCAAGCCAGACGATGAGTTGCGGATAGCCCAACGCGAGGGCGATCCAACCGAAGAAGAGAAACAGCTCGAACATCAGGGTAGCCGGCGCTCTGAAGGAGCCCACGTTTCGTCGGCCTCGTGCTTCGCCATCACGTGGATGGAGTTGCTTCCGTCCGGGAGCACGGCCAGCGAGCCGTTGACGACCCGAACGGTCAACGTCCCCTCCGGGGCTTGTCTGCTCGCTCGCGACACTTCAATCACCGCTCCGTTGGCCAGCGTGAAGCGTACCCGGGCATCAGGGCCATAGTCCACGCCCTCTTTCTCCAAAATACTTCGTCGAACGATCGTCTCGGCACCCATGTTTCTCAAGCTCCCCAAAAACTGCGCAGAAGGTCGGGCCTCCTACGAGCGAGGTAGCCACCACACCAGAATCCAATCAAGAGCCCGATGCTGTGCGCCATGATGATTAGTGCGTCTACCATGCCACCGTTCTCCCTCGTCTCGCGCGCAAAGACTAGGAACGCGCCTTGCGCCGTTTTCTCGCCATCACCGAGCGCAACGCGGTCTCCATTCGAGCAACGTTTGCGCGCGCATACTCCAGGTTCTTTTGGGCGATCCGCAAACGGCTCTTGTAGACGTTGAGCGCCGACTTGATCTCTTCTTCGGTCATCGCTTCATGAGCATCTGATCGCGCTCGAACGCGAGCGTCTGCACGCGCTCCTCCAGAATCTGGATCTTACCATCATTGACCCCGTGACAGTAGCCGGTGTCGTGC
>JASHPH010000048.1 GCA_030038255.1 Candidatus Sulfotelmatobacter sp.
CCGCCTACGATCAGATGATTCAGCTCGCCCACCGCGTGTTTCCTTACGTCGAAGGGCACAAATTCTACTGTGAGCATTGGTACACCAATCTGTTTTTCAACAAAATCCGAGAGTTCGGTGCGCTTTTAGCCGAACACGACTTTTTCCCAAACACAGAGGACATTTTTCACCTCACTCACTACGAAGTCGAGGCGGCGATCGTCGATCTCATGATCTCTTGGTCGAACGGCTCGCCCCCACGTGGCCCTGCCCGCTGGACGGCGATCGTGAATGAGCGCAAAGCGGCAATTGCGGAATGGGCCAAGCACGAAACGCCGCCCGCACTGGGACCCGTTCCTGACGTGATTGATGATCCCGCCATTGTCATGCTGTGGGGGATCACGCGTGAGAACCTGGAGGCGTGGCTGGCAGCAGGCGAGAAGCCGGATTCCAATGAGATCAGGGGATTCGCCGCCTCCAGCGGCGTAGTGGATGGCGTGGCCCGGGTGGTGATGTCGGTGGACGAAATTGATCGCCTGCGCCACGGAGACATCCTGGTCTGCCACATTACCAACCCCAGTTGGGCGCCGGTTTTTCAGAAGATTGCCGCAGCCGTCTCCGATATCGGCGGCTCGATGAGCCACGCTGCCATCGTCGCACGGGAATACGGCTTGCCCGCAGTAGTGGGGACGGGCACAGCTACACAGAAGATCAAAGACGGCCAGCGCGTTCGCGTGGATGGCGGGCGAGGTGTTGTGACGATCCTGCAGTAGTGCACTTAGTGTGTTTCTCTGCCTCCGCTGTGATCAACCGGACTTGAACCATAGCGGAGACAGAGTGACGCAGCGCAACGAAGCCGCACGGGAGGCACATCATGACCACATCAACCATCACAAGAATGACGGCTCCGCCATCCACTGCTTACAAGATCGTGGATGTGCCTGAAGCGTATGCAGACGTGATCAAGCGGCACGGCATTCCGGGTACATTTGTCGGCGCGTCGGATAAGGAGAGCCCCTGGGTGCCGTTCGGCCCCAATGCCGCAATCCGCCATCTTCTGTTCGACACCCGCCACAACATTTTCAGCAACATTCTGTGGATGAAGTCTGCTGGCGTCATCGGCACACACAAACATCGCGGCACGGTTGTCATGGTCTGCCTGGAGGGAAGTGCCCGCTATCTCGAATACGATTGGGTCGCTGGCCCGGGGGCCTTCATCTACGAAACTCCGGGACTCGTCCATACTCTGGTGAGCGACCACCCCAATGGCGTCAAGCTGTTCGGTTGGCTGCAGGGTCCAATTGAGTTCTACGATGAGAAAGGGACCTTCGTGGAAACACTCGATGTGTGGTGGTTCATCAATCACTACGAGAGCTATTGCCGCGAGCACGGCATCCCGATCAATAAACAGCTCTACATCTGAACGGCCGCGATTGAAGAAGCTACGATGCGTTCCACTCCAAACATCTGTTGGTTCGCCGATATCTCACTCGCCGATCGTGCAACGGTCGGCGGCAAAGGCGGTTCATTAGGGGAGTTGACGCGTGCCAGTATTGCGGTGCCACGCGGCTTTGTCGTGACTACCCAGGGGTTCGAACGCGTTTTGGCCGAACTGGAAAGGGAGAACCCGATCCGCTCGCGTGTCGAGGCGCTGTCGCTACAGGACCTGAAAGGAATCCGCCTGCTTTCCGAAGAAATTCGCACGCGCATCAAGAGTGCACCTTTGCCGCCAGACGTTTGCGCGGACATCGTGGCGGCGCATGCGGAGCTGTGCGGTCCAAACCTCAACTCGCCATTGGCGGTGCGCTCCTCAGCTACTGCCGAGGACTCCGAGGATGCCAGTTTCGCCGGCCTGCAAGAAACCTATCTGTGGGTAAAAGGTGCGGAGGCTGTTCTGCAATCCGTGATCTCTTGCTGGGCCAGCCTTTACTCCGTTGCCTCAATCGCGTATCGCCGCAAACGCGGCGTGCCGGAAGACGGAGTCGCGATCGCAGTCGTCGTCCAAAAGATGGTAGACGCGCGCTCGGCGGGAGTGATGTTCACGCGCAGCCCACTGACTGGGGACCGCTCTGTGATCACTGTTGAGGCAACTTGGGGGCTGGGCTCAGCCTTGGTCAGCGGCGAGGTCACACCTGATCGCTTCGTGGTCGGCAAAATCACGAGCCAAATTTCCGTGCGTGACATTTCCGACAAGCGTATACAGCACGTGCCCGCTGAGAGCGGCGGGATCAAGCAGATCGAAACGCCGGAAGAGCTTCGCCGTGTGGCCTCGATTAGTGACACGGAGCTGAAAGCTCTGGCACAGGTCTGCCGCAAAGTCGAACGTCACTACGGGCGGCCTCAGGACATTGAGTGGGCGATTGACCGCTCGGGCGAGATCCTGTTGTTACAGAGCCGCCCCGAGACCGTGTGGTCTGGCAAAGACAGTGTCCCCGTCGCGAAGCCGGCGGAAAACCCACTTCTGCATGTGATGAACATTTTTGGAGGCCGGCGTTGACGCTCACGGCCAAGGATGTGGCCGAGATCATGCGCATCCTCGAGCAATCGAGCTTCGATGAATTGTCGCTCGAAATGGATGGCGTCAAATTGAAGCTGCAGCGCGGGTCGGCGGTGCGGCAAGCACTCGATCCCCCGCCGGCACCATCCCTGCCGCCGAACTCGCTGGAGCCGATACCAGAGCCGCCATCCGAATCCGGTTTGTTAGAAGTGCCTTGTCCTCTGGTCGGAATCTTCTATCTTGCCCCCAAGCCGGGTGAGCCTCCGTTCGTGGAGTTGGGCTCCAAGGTTGCGGAGGAGACGGTGATCGGAATCATTGAGGTCATGAAGCTGATGAACAGTGTCCGTTCGGGCGTGAAAGGTGAGGTCGTCGAGATCCTCGTCAAGAACGGTGCGGCAGTCGAGTACGGCGAAATTCTGATGCGCGTGCGTTCAGAGGGTTGAAACAGTGGCGAATATTCAAATCGTTGAGACCTCACTCCGCGACGGCAACCAGAGCCTTTGGGCGGCACTTGGAGTTGACACCGCGAGGACTCTCACCATTGCGCCCGTCATGGACCGCGTGGGTTTTAAGGCCATCGATTTTACTACGTCCACGCACATGGGCGTTGCTGTTCGCTACAAGAAGGAAGACCCTTGGGAGCGAATTCGACTAATGGCGAAGGCCACTCCGACTACGCCACTGCAGTTTCTCTCGACAGGCTTCCGCTTCATTTCCTGGGAGACAGCCAGCCCCGAATTCATGAAGCTCGCGTTCGCTACCTTAGTGAAAAACGGGATGCGCCGCTTCGCGCTGGCGGATCCGATGAACAATGCCGATTCCAACATCGCTTGTGCCCGCATGATCAAGGAGGTTGGCGGCGAGTATATCGTCGCTGCCTTGGTGTTTACGGTAAGCCCCATCCATGATGACGCGCACTACGTGGAACGTGCCCGCAAACTTGCCGCTAGTCCGGACGTGGATGCCATTTACATCAAAGACCCCGGCGGCCTTCTGACGCCACTGCGCGCGCGTATGCTAATTCCGACTGTCAAGGCGGCGATTGGAGACAAGCCTTTGGAGCTCCACTCCCACTGCACGATCGGTCTGGGCGAGTTGGTCTACATGGATGCACCGGAGTGGGGCGTAGGTACGATGCAGTGCGCCTCGGGCGCGGCGAGCGATGGGATCTCCAATCCGCCTGCCGAGCGTGTTGTTGCCAATCTGCGTGAACTCGGGCACCAGATAGATATCGACGACCAAGCCCTGGCTGAAGTTGGCCGCTATTTTACCCGTTTGGCCGAGGCGGAAGGACTTCTCATAGGCCGCCCGCAGGCTTTTGACGCCGCCTACTACCATCACCAGTTGCCGGGGGGCATGACCGGCACCATGCGGCGGCACCTGGCGGAAAGCAGGCTTGCGCACCTGGAAAGCGCAGTGATCGAAGAATTAGGCCGAGTGCGCCAGGAACTGGGCTGGCCTATCGTGATGACTCCCTTCTCGCAGATGCTGTTAACGCAAGCGGTAATGAACGTAACCGGCAAGGAGCGCTATGCGGTCGTGCCCGACGAAGTGATTCGCTACGCCCTGGAGCGATTCGGAAAACCCAACCTTCCGATTGCACCGGAGGTGATGGACCGCATTGATTCGATGCCCCGGACACGCGAGCTTCGTCAGGAGCCGCACATGCCGCCGCTCTCTGAGTTGCGCAAGCGAATCGGGCTGGAACTCTGCGACGAGGAGTTCCTGCTTCGCGCCACCATGCCGGCCGAACAGGTCGACGCGATGAAGGCCGCCGGGCCAGCACCGCAGACGTACAACCCTGACATCGCACCGGTAATTCACCTGCTTCGCGGGCTTACAGCGCACCGCGACATTGCGCGCCTCTCGGTGGACAAGCCCGGTTTCAAGCTGGAGCTGAAAGGCCGTCCAGCGCTGCGCAAGGCGACAGCATGAAAAACAGATCGCGAAGTGGCAGGGATGGACGCCTCAGAGCTGTCGAGGGCTTGTTGTTTGACCTCGACGGAACGTTGGTCCTGAGCGACCGTTCCTTTAGCGGCTATCAGGTGCTGCCCGGTGCTATTGAGCTGCTGAACAATTTGAAGGCACGCGGCGTCCCCTTTGTTGTGCTTACAAACGGAACGAACTACCCCTCGTCAGTACAGGCTCCTAAGCTGCGAGCCGTCGGCCTGCCTATCTCCGATGACGCTTTACTTACGCCTTCGAGCGTCGCAGCCGACCTGATGCCCCGCCGTGGCGTTCAGCGAGTTCTAGTGTTGGGCACTCCCGGTGTCGGGCACCCGCTGGCGCAGGCGGGGATCCGGACTGTTTTCACTGGCGACGAAGGCGCTGAGCGGGTCGATGCAGTCTATATCGGGTGGCACCCCGACTGCGGCATGAAAGATATCGAAGCAGCTGCGAAAGCGATCTGGAATGGCGCGCAGCTCTACGTGGCTTCCGACGTGCCCTTTTTCGCCACTGCTGGCGGCAAGAGCATGGGTTACTCCTACGCGATCTCTGCGGCAGTGCGTCGCATCACTCGTGCACCGATGATTCTCACCGGCAAACCCTCACTCCACGCACTGAGGTTCGTGGCGAAGAGACTTGGCATTCCGATGAGCAGGGTAGGGGTGGTTGGGGACGATCCTCTGGTGGAAATGATCATGGCCCGGCGCGGAGGCGCCGTCGGGTTCGGGGTGACAACCGGTATCAGTAAAGCACGCGATTGGGCGAAGCAGCCTCCGGGCCGGAAGCCACACCGCGTCCTGCGGAGCCTGGGAGAGTTGCTGGAGTCGCCGGGAATCCGAGATTGCTGATTGCATACAGTACCCTTTAGGTAACCCACCTAAGTCCAAGCAGAGCCAGAAAGAGCCGTGTGGAGAGGTCAATCCCTGTATACATTTTTCTGTTGACAGTATGCATTGGAGCATAGTAATCATCTTCGGGGTTTTTGTGGGGAACCTCTATTTTTGGGGAATCTAGGTACTGGCACGTTTCTCACCTGCGAACTCATACCAGCTGGACTGTTGGCTGCGATACCTCGTCGCTGTCTAGGCCGTCTCTCTGTTCGAGCAGTGGAAAGGATTCGCTCAGGAAGGGGATCTTATGAGAACGCGCTTGTTGGGTGTTGCTCTTTGCCTGCTTGGTGTAGTGGCATTTTCTGCCTCGTCAGCTGTCGCTCAGGCTGCCCTTAGCTTCGCTCAACTGAACGGCACGGTCCTCGACCCCGGCGGACGAGCGGTGGTAAAAGCGCAGGTGGTTGTGCGTGATCCCGATACCGGCCAAAGCTTTCAGGCAAGCACCAACGATGCAGGATTTTTCGTGGTACCCAACCTTCCTCCCGGGAAGTACGAGCTGACCGTTAGCGCGACCGGCTTCGCAAGATATAAGCAGACTGGCATTATCCTGACCGTCGGCCAGGTTGCCACCGTCAACCCTACCTTGAAGGTGGCGTCAATTACCGAGGAAGTCACGGTAACCACGGAAGCCCCGCTGGTCGAGCCAACCAAAACCGAGATCAGCCAGGTAGTGGAAACACAGCAGGTTGAGTCTTTGCCCACCAGCAGTCGCGTGTTCACGGACTTCGCTCTTCTCACACCCGGTGTGGCTTCGAGCCGCACCAGCCTGGGCACGACCTTCACCGAGTTTGAGGTGACGCAGATCTCGTTTGGCGGCATGCGCTCGTTCAGCAATGAGATCACTGTGGACGGAGCCGACTTCGTCAACGCCGCCAGCGGCATCCAGCGCGCCACGCCGCCCCAGGACTCCGTTCAAGAGTTCCGCGTAGTGAACAACAGCTTTGGCGCGGAATATGGCCGTGCGATGGGAGGAATCGTCAACATCGTCACCAAAACCGG
>JASHPH010000049.1 GCA_030038255.1 Candidatus Sulfotelmatobacter sp.
CCGGCCGCGGGCGTCGTCAATGACCGCCTGCGGCGCAAGCACGTCATGATCGCTGCCGACCTGGCCCGCTGCGTGATCGTTCTTTCGATGCTGCTGGTGCGCTCGCGCTCCATGGTTTGGCTGGTCTACCCGCTTCTGCTGGCGGAAACAACCATGACCGCGTTCTTCGAGCCCGCGCGCAACGCCGTGCTGCCGAACATCGCCAGCGAAAGCGAGGTTCTCATCGCAAACACGCTCTCTTCGACGACCTGGTCGGTGAATCTCATGATTGGTGCGTCGGTGGGAGGCATTGTTGCGGCTTTTGTCGGCCGCGACGCAGTGTTCGTTCTCAATGCGCTGTCGTTTCTGGCCTCGGCAGCGTTGATCCGCGGCATGCGGTTTGACGAGCCGCATGCTGAATCGGCACCACCGCTGCGCATCCGTGATCTGGTTGACTTTTCCCCCGTGATCGAGGGCATTCGATACATCCGCAGCCATCCGATATTGCTGCCGACGGTGTTCGCCAAGGCCGGAGAACTCATGGTTGGACCGAGCTGGGTGATTTTCACTGTGATGGGAGCGAACGAGTTTGCCTTTCGCCGGGCAGGCATCGATCCTGCCGGCGGCGCCATGCTCGGCATGAGCATCCTGCTCGGCGGCCGCGGTCTGGGAGCGCTGGCGGGCCCACTGATCGCTGCACGCTGGGCCGGCAGCCACGAAAATCGCCTGCGCCTCGGCATCCTGCTCGGTTATCTCACCATCGCCACCGGTTACAGTATTCTCGGCGTGAGCCGGACGGTGTGGATGGCGGCCGCTTGTGCCATGTTGGCGCACGCTGGTGGGTCCACCGTCTGGGTGTTTTCGACCACGCTGCTGCAGCTGAATACCGAAGATCGCTTCCGAGGAAGGGTTTTTGCCGCCGATCTTGGACTGAGCAGCCTGTCGTTCGCGGTCACCGCCTATGGGGCAGGATTCTTGCTCGACGCTGGAATCTCCGCGCGCAGAGTTGCCACCACGACTGGCCTGGTGATGCTTCTCCCAGCGGCCGCGCTGGCGACCGTGCTTTGGTCGAGTCGCACTCGCGAACGTTTGCCGGACACCGGCTGAGCCTGCTTGCCTCACACGAGCCGGTCAATCTTTGCGGCCATGATAAAGTCGCTCTCTGTTAGGCCGTCGATCTTGTGGGTCCACAGCGTGATCCCCGCCTTGCCCCAAGCCAGCAAAATGTCCGGATGATGGCCTTGCTCCTCCGCCAGCGCCCCCAGCCGGTTCACGAAATCCAGCGCCTGCTTGAAGTCGGGGAACTTGAACTCACGCTGAATATGGTGCCCGTTCACCACCGTCCAGTCGGGGACAGCGCGGTGCAGTTTTTCAAGTTCTGCACCCTTCAGTGGTGGAACCCCGCCGCGGCACGGCACACATTTCTTGTCGGCAAGTTGTTCGGTCATGGAGTAAACCCATCGGAAACTGGATTGGCCAGACTCGTGGCCTCAGGCGGCTTGAAATAGCGCTTGAGCCAGAGCAGATAACCGAAGAATATCACCAGCGAAAGCAGGCTCCACCACAGAACAACGTGTCCGCGAAACATCGGGTTCGCGTTCAGGACCTTCAGTTGCTGATCCGACATCCCCATCTTCGAATAGGCAAACGTCAGGTCGGCTTTCGCGTACGTGAGTCCCATGGACACCAGCCGGATCGGTACGGTGAGAACCGCGATCCACCAGCCGGCGACTTGTATCCGGAAGATGGCGAACGCGAGGTAAAGATCAACGAGTCCGACGACGAGAAAACATGCCGCTGCACCGATTCCACCAAGATATTGCCCGAAGAACGGGAATATCGGCGTGCCGATGGCCATCATCAGTGTGGAAATCGCACTTACGAACAACACCACGCTTGCACCCAGCACCGGCAGAGGAGCGTGATCAGTCCAGCGCTCGACCGGATCGCGATGACGGCAAGTCTGCTCCACGTCCCGGCGGCTGTAAAACAGGAGAAAGCCGATCGGCACGGCGATCAGGAAGAAAGCCACGAAAACAATAATCACCGTCAGGATGACGGCCATAACGCCCGTGGAAATTTCTGGCGCCGGTGCTGCAGTTGTAGCCGCCTCTCGCGCCTGCGCCAAAAATCCGCGCACGGAGACTGGCAACACCGCAGTCAGGAGAATGGTCATGAGCACGCCCGTCACCAGCCAGTACCAGGAAACGACCAAAGTCAGCGCGCGCGCCCAGCGCTTGATTGAAATCGATCCTAGGCCCAGAACCAGAAGCGTGGCGGCCGCGAAGGCGTAAGTAGCAATCGAAGATATGTATTGCACGGGGCGCAGGTGCCCCGCCGGGCTGACGCGAGATAGAACCGCACTCAATCCGATGAGCGGCACCATGAGCGCAGCCAGTAATCCCAGAATGACTTGAATGATCCCAAAGATCATCAGCCCCGTGCTGCGATCGCGGTAGGCAGGCGTTTCTGCGGCCTTCTCCACCACCGCCACGGTGGCAGCTACAGTTGAAATTGCGGGTACCGGCGCAGGATCCGGGGGCAACTCGGTTTCCACGGAAACCCTCCCGAGAACGATGCGCTATCTTAGCAGGCTGCCGGGCCGCTACGGCAAAACCGCGCGGGGCAAAACCGGCTACTTCATATTTTTTGCCTTTTTCGCCGCCGCAGTCTTCAGGCCGAAGATCTGTAACTGCTTGCTGCTGGCCACGAACACTTCACCATTGGCGACGACCGGAATCAGGGTCGAGTTTCCGTTGATGTTCTGCCAGTTTCCGGCCTCCGCATTTTTCAGACACTACCGCCGCCCCGGTAGTGCCTCAACTGAGGCGCTATCTGCCGCCCGAAGCCGTGGCCAACCTCATGGGGACCGGATCAGACCGTATAATCGCCTATTGCCGCGCGCGTCGATTCCTTGAGGTGAGGCGAGCCCTAAGACTCAAGCCTTAGGACCTATGTATAGTTTCGAGCGCGTCTCGTGAACGGCGTAGAAAACTGAAAGATCGAGGGACAGGTAGCGTGGTTGTTCTGGTCATCGGCGGTGCGGGATACATCGGCAGTCATACGGCAAGGGCTCTGAAACGCGCCGGGCACGAAGTGATCGTGTTCGACAATCTCAGCACCGGCCACGAATTTCTCGCAGCAGGTTTCGAGCTGGTCAAAGGTGACGTGCTCGATGCGGCCGCGCTGAGGCGCATACTGCCGCGCGCAAATGCCATCATGCACTTCGCCGCACACGCCTATGTCGGCGAGTCGGTAACCAACCCGCGAAAGTATTTCCGGAATAATGTCGAAGGAGGGCTCTCTTTACTGAACGCGGCCCTGGACGCCCAAGTCAACAAGATCATTTTTTCTTCGACCTGTGCCGTATATGGCGAACCGGCAAAAATTCCGATCGAAGAAAACATTCCCCGTCAGCCGGTGAACCCCTACGGCGTCTCGAAACTGTTCTTCGAGAATGCGCTCGAAGCCTACGACCGGGCTTATGGTTTCCGGTTTGCCAGCCTCCGCTATTTCAACGCCGCCGGTGCGGACGAAAGCGGCGAGATTGGCGAGTTGCACAATCCGGAAACGCACCTGATTCCCCTTGCGCTGCAGGCGGCGGCCGGTACCGGTCCCGAGTTGCAGGTATTTGGATCTGACTATCCGACTCCGGACGGGACCTGCATTCGCGACTATATTCACGTCAATGATCTGGCCAGCGCGCACGTCAAAGCGCTGGAGCACCTGGCTGCGGGCAAAGAAAGTTTTGCGGCGAACGTCGGAACCGGGCACGGCTATTCTGTGAAGGAAGTAATTTCTGCCGTAGAAGAAGTCACCGGAAAGCGCGTGCCACGCAAAATCGGTCCACGGCGCGCCGGCGATCCTCCGTCGCTGGTGGCGAATCCGGCGAAGGCGCAGGCGCTGCTGCATTGGGGAGCAACGCGCGGCTTGCACGACGTGGTCGCCACTGCGTGGAACTGGATGGAGCGTCGCCGGGCAGTATTGACGCGGTGAAAGACGATTCACCGGCATAGAAACGCGGAGACACGGAAGAATAAGAAGGGTTTTCTCCATGTCTCCGTGGTGAGATTTCAATCGTGAGGATCGCAGGTCTGGAAGGGGAACTATGGCCAATGATCTGGCGGGGAAGAGAGTCGCGTTCCTGGGCGCGGGCAAGATGGGCGGCATCATTCTGCAGGCTTTGCTGAAAAACGGACTGCTGACGGCGAAGTCAACTTGCGCGACGGTGGCGCACGAGGACCGCGCCAAGGAGCTTGCGGCTAAGCTTAAAGTTAAAGTCGGAACCAGTAACTCGGAGGCTGTGAAAGGTGCCGACATCATCGTCATCGCAGTGAAACCACAGGTCGTCGAGGATGTCGTGCGCGAGATCAGCAGCCACATCACTCCGAAACAGGTGATCGTTTCGGTGGCGGCGTCGGTGCCGACCGCAATGATTGAACGAGACCTGCCGCCGAATGTTCCCGTGATCCGCGCCATGCCCAATACACCATGCATCATGGGCGCGGGTATGACCGCGATCTGCAAGGGAAAGCACGCGAGCGCCTACGATGTGAAAATGACTTGCCATTTGTTCGACGTGGTTGGGCGCACCGTCGTCGTCGACGAAAAACACATGGACGCCGTGACTGCGCTTTCAGCCAGCGGCCCGGCTTACATTTACATCATTCTCGAATCGCTGGCGGAGGCGGGAGTGAAAGTCGGACTGCCCCGCGACATCGCAACCCTGCTGGCGGCACAAACCGCACTGGGAGCGGCGAAAGTAGTGCTTGAAACCGGCGATCACCCCGCGCTGCTGAAAGACGCTGTCACCACCCCCGCCGGCTGCACCATTGACGCGATCATGGAACTCGAAGAGGGCAAGCTGCGCGTCACCCTGATCAAAGCGGTGGTGAAGGCGGCGCAGCGCGCCAAAGAACTGGCTTTCGGATAGATCTGTACTGGGCTCAGTCAGCCGGTGCAGGGGGCGCGCCCTGGTTCAGGGGTTGCCCATTGTTCGTGCACGACGACGACTTCCGCCGGTTGAGAATTTGACCACGCCGGATTCGTCGGCGCAGAAGGTTTTCATTTCCGCATCGGGCTCGGGATCGGCGGGGGCGGCGATCAGCAAATACTTCGACGCGGGTGAGCCCTCGCAGCCTGAAAGTGTGAAGCGATATCCATTCCACACCTCGTTTTGCTGGCCCGGATCGAAGAAGTTCGCAGCGAGAGCTGGTCGCACCTCGCCGGTATCCTCCCCACTGAGCTGCCGTGGAACCTCAGCTTGCACAATCTTTTCCTGCCCGAACAGAGTCGACAAATTGCAGGCGTAGCCACGGTCCGGATGGGTGGCCGCGTACGCATTCTCGGCTCCGATAATGGCGTTCACCCGCATTCGGATCATGACTTCGTTCGATTGATCCTGCAGCTTGCGCAGGTTTTTCAGATAGTCGGGGTCGGTCAGCGGTATGTGGGCCGCCGCCGTAACTTCGGTGACCCGCCAGATCTCCTTCTCCTCTTGCAAGGTGAAAATAAAGCGCGGCACCACGGGCAGCGCAATTTCTTGACCGTCCTTGAAATACTTGATGGAGAGTTCAATCTCATCGGATTCGCCCGCCAGGCTGTCGTGTTCGACAGAAATCTCCAACTTTTCATGGCCTTTGGGATCATCCATCACGAGGATGGCGGGGCCCGTATCAAACGTCTCGATGTGTTGACCTTGCGCTCCGATTGCGTGGCCGACCTCGGCCAGCCGCAACGGCCACGAGCCTTCCGGCGTGTCGCCTTTGTGAATCAGCGTGCTGCGCGCCTTCTCCGGCAGGTGCCTCACGAAATCGTCGGGACCTTTGCCCAGAAACATCTCGATCAAGGCCTGCCGAGCCGTCTGCTTCGGAGGCTCGTTGAGGTTCTGCGCGAAAAGAGTCCCAGCGCATGCGAAGCCCACAAAAACCGTGACGAAATTGCGCCGCATTCTGCCCTCCTGTGAAAGCCGGCGGCGGCTCTCGTGAACATTATTACAATTACAGACTCCACAGGTTTCGCCGAAGTTCCATGTCTTTGGTAATACAAACGAAGTGAATGCTCTGGAATTTTCCGCAGTGTGGTTAAATTCTGTCATTCCGAATTCCGCGAAAGTTTCAAAAACAGTGAAGCTGCTCATTGTTGTTCATCACCGTTTTGAGTTGTGGAACGTGCCGGCGTGGTTCGGCTCGCGGCTGGCGGAGGAGTTTTCACAACTGCAGGTCGTGCAGCGCAACAGTTATGACGGCGTCGAGGAGCATCTGCGAGATGCGGAAATCCTGTTCACCATCTCGCTGCGGCCCGAACAATTTGCTGTCACGCGCAACCTGCGCTGGATTCACGCGCCCACGGCTGCGGTGCACCAGCTTCTGTTTCCGGAACTCATCCAAAGCAGCGTGGTAGTGACGAACTCAAGCGAGGTGCACGGCCCGGTGGTCGCCGAGCACGTAATCGCGCTGATCTTGGCTCTGGCCAAGAAAATTCCTCAGTCAGCACTACTGCAGGAAAAACGCGTCTGGGGACAGCAAGCGATTTGGAACGAAGGCCCGCGTCCTCGCGAAATTGCCGGCGCCACGGTTGGGCTGATCGGCCTCGGCAGCATAGGTCGCCGCGTCGCGCAGATGGCATCGGCTCTCGGAATGCGCGTGATCGCCGTGCGCGAGCACCCCGAGAAGGGAAGGCCGGAAGGAGTGAAAGGGGTGTTCCCTCCATCGGCGCTCGATGACTTGCTCAAGCAATCCGATTACGTTGTGATTGCCGCGCCGCTGGTTGATGCGACGAAAGGATTGATGAACGCGGCGCGTCTTGCGGTCATGAAGCGGGATGCCTTTTTGATTAACGTGGGCCGCGGTCCGCAGGTGGACGACGCCGCTCTGGCGGAGGCTCTGCGCGCCCGGCAAATCGCCGGGGCTGCCCTCGATGTGTTTGACCGCGAACCTCTACCCCAAGACTCACCTTTGTGGGACGTCGAGAATCTCCTCATTACTCCGCACACCGCAGGGCTCACCGAGAAGCTCTGGCATCGACATTATGAGCTGTTCTCCGACAACTTGCGCCGTTATCTCTCGGGCCAACCGCTTCGGTTCCAGGTGGACAAGCAGAAGGGATATTGAGTCCGGATCTTCGTGCTACAGTTTTGTTGTACCCCTGTTGTTGCGCGACGTTTTTGCGCCAGCTCGCGATGAACCCCATGGAACCGCGCCTCATTCTTATTCATCTGTTGCTCAAGCTGGGCGTGGCGGCAGCCGTTTCGAGCACCTTGGTCCGTTCGCTGGAGTTCAAGTCTCTGCTGTTCCGCGAAGAGCGCACCTTCCGCCAGAAAATCTATCTGGTCCTCTGGCTCGGCCTTCCCACTATGGTCGGAGTGTGGATTCGCCTCGCGCAGAAGACCTTTCTCGCCGGTGACCTCAGCTTTGAAACGGCGCTCCTTCTCGGCGTGATTGGCGGCCGCTGGGCGGGTTCTCTGGGAGGCATCCTCATGGCCGGCCCAGCCCTGCTGCACGGCGAGTGGGCGGCGCTTCCTTTCCTCGTTCTCTGTGGGTTCACTTCCGGCCAGCTGCGGGTCATGGCGCAGGATAAGGAGGACATCTGGTCCTTCTCTCCGTTTATCGATCTCAGCATTTACCGGCTCATCCGCCGCAACCTGCCCCGGCCGCGGCTGTTCGACTGGCAGATCATGTTCTTCACCACGGTGGTCGGCCTGCGCTTTGTTCAGACCGAGCTCGCACGTTACTTTCCACGGGCCATCTTCTCCCTCGAGAGTCCCTCGAATCACTGGGTGGAAGTTGCCATCTACGCCGCATCGGTCATCGCCATCGGGATCGAGCTCAAGATTTTCAACAGCGTCCGCATCCAGATCAAGCTCGAAGAGCAGGAGCGGCTCCTGCTGCACGCCCGCATGGAAGCACTGCAAAATCAGGTCAACCCGCACTTCCTGTTCAATACGTTGAATTCGATCTCGTCGCTCGTCCGCTTCGATCCCGATCTGGCGCGCGACATGATCTTCAAGCTGGCCACCATCCTGCGGCGCCTGCTCAACACCAGCGACGCCTTCGCGCCGCTGCGAGAAGAATTCGAATTCATCGACAACTATCTCGACATCGAAGTCGTCCGCTTTGGGCGCGACAAGCTGCGCGTGGTCAAGCAACTTGATCCTGCCTCACTCGACATCGTCGTTCCCAGCATGTTGCTGCAGCCGCTGGTGGAGAATTCCATCAAGCATGGGCTGGCGCCCAAGGTGGAGGGCGGCAGTATTTACTTGCGCAGCCGTGTCTCCGACTCCCGCCTGATCATTGAAGTCGAGGACGACGGTGTGGGCATGGGCGGAGCTCAACTCACGGAGAGCAGCAACTGGCCTGGGATGGGCATCGGCATGGCCAACATCTCCGAGCGCCTGCAGGTGCTCTACGGCGACACCGCCCGCATGACCATTGACAGTCACGAAGGCAGGGGGACCTTAATCCGCATCCGCCTGCCACTCGTCGAAGGGTTGAGTTCCGTGCCCGAGGGTTTCTACGCCGAGCGTTCCAGCACGCGCCGGTAGAAGTCCTCATACTGCTTCACGATCTTGGTCGAGCAGAACCGCTCCATGGCGACTGCGCGCGCCTGCCTACCCATCTCCCGCAGACGCTGCTCGTTATTCAGCAGGTCGATGGCATACCGCGACATCGTTTCCACGTCGCCGACGTCGGCCAGATACCCGGTCTTTCCGTGGTCAATGACTTCTGGCACGCCGCCGGCGCGCGTGGCGATGGGAACCACCTCACAAGCCATAGCTTCGAGCGCGGCCAGGCCGAACGACTCGAGTTCGCTCGGCATGAGCATGATGTCGGTAATCGCGACTTTGTCCTGAATCTGGTCCTGCTTGCCGAGGAAAAGTACATCGCCGTGAATACCTTTTTGTACGGCCAGCCACTCGGCGACGGAACGGTCAGGGCCGTCACCGATCAGCAGCAACCGCGAGGGAATCTGTTTGTGCACCCGGTCGAAAATCTCAATCACGTCGGTCAGACGCTTTACAGGACGGAAGTTCGAAAGATGCACCAGCAGCCGCTCGTTGTTAGGCGCGTATTCGGGGCGCATTTTCGCGATTTCCTCGGGATCGCGGTGGTACACGTCGCAGTTTACCGAGTTGTAAATCACCTCGATGCGGTTCTTCACGTCAAACACACGCAGCGTGCGGTCGCGAAGATAGTTGGAAATCGCAGTGACCCCGTCCGATTGCTCGATCGAGTAGCGGGTAATCGGCAGATACGACCGGTCCAGTCCGACGAGTGTGATATCGGTCCCGTGAAGCGTAGTAACGAACGGAAGCCGTCGCCCACGCGGGCCGGCACCCAGCATCTGCCGCGCCAGCAGCGCGCTCACGGAATGAGGGATAGCGTAATGCACGTGCAGCAGGTCGAGATCATACAACTGCGCCACTTCCGCCATGCGCGTCGCCAAAGCCAGGTCGTACGGAGGATAATCGAACAATGGATACCGCGAGACTTCGACCTCGTGATAGTGAATGTTCGGCTCCGCACCACGAAGCCGAATGGGCTGCGCGTAGGAAATGAAATGAATCTCGTGTCCGCGCTGGGCTAATTCGAGCCCAAGTTCGGTGGCCACAACTCCGCTGCCACCATAAGTGGGATAACACGTGATTCCGATTTTCATGTGCCCGGGGTCGCCGTCCTGTACTCGTAAGATTCGATGGCTGGAATGCGCAGCGGTTGCAGATTTTACACGAGCCGCTGGCCATCGGGCATGCGCCAGACAGACACTTTCGGATCGTCTGTTTATTCGCTGCTTTGGGTGTTCTTAGCGGCCAGAGACATGCCGGGATCGATTTTGTCGAGATGCGCCTGGAAGCGCTTTTTGGATTCTTCCGGCAAGCCGATGAACTCGATCCCCATACCGACGCCCGGATCGCGAGTACGAACGACCGCCGTGGGAGAAAGTCGTTCCTGGTCAATCCAGAAATCCGCACGGAGCGTGGTCCCGACTTCTAACGGCATGACCGTCTCGACATAACAGCCGTTGCCGCTGATGTCAGTCGCATTCACGCGCAGAGGCGTATTCACGCGCTCGTCGCGAAGCTCCAGGGGAAAAGAAATGCGGTGGCGGGCGAACTTTCTGCGGTTGTCCTGCCGCTGCATGGTCCGCTCGTCAGGCTTCATGTCGGTGGGAAGCACCGCCGCCCACGGACAATCCTGGTCGGCCACCAGTTGAACGCCGGACTGGATCTTCTTAAGTGCTCCCGCATCCACGACCCAGATCACTTTGCAGCGGGCCTTTTTCCCTTCGTATTGCACGCCGATGATATCGCCAACTTTGAGCTCGTGCTCGATGCCGTAGAGGCAAGCCCCCGTGGCGCTGACATTTTGCGCCATCGCATTCTGGAAAAACGCCTGGCCATTCGCACCCATACCCCAGACCTTAACCTTCAAGTCCAGAGTTGCACGCGGCGCTGACCCTTGGGCTGCCATGACGTGATAGCCTCCAGCCTACAGCCAAGCCGTAGATTGTAAACCCATCATACTACTTGAAGTTTCTTTGGTAGGTTACGAGAGTACCGTAGATTCCCGCGCAGACATGCGTGCCCGCATGTGGCCGAAGTCACAAACTCAACTTGCCGCTGTCTTCCCCAGTTCGTGATACGAGATCAGTTCGATGCCTTCCCGCGCTAGCAGATCGCGGGCCCCGGGCAGAGTTAACACGCGAAGCTCTTCCTCCCGCGACTCACGCAGCCGGGTCCGCGCCCGCTGTAGCTCCGCATCATTGTAGCCGGGATGGCAGACAAACTCCCACGTGCCTTCCGGGATGCTGCCCGCGATCGCACGAAACAGCGTCTCATCGAGCGCCCCGGTGACTTCGATCCCCAGCGTGCCGTCGGGCGTCGAAAAGCCGGCGTCATCCACACACTTGCGAAACCGGGCAGCAAAGCGGCGCAGCACGTGGACTTCTGCACAGCGTGCCCATAAGCCCGGGCGCGCCAAAAGTTGGCTCGAGCGCAAGGGTAGCCGGGGTCCGAAGGGATTGCGTATGGCCCGAACTCCACACTCTCCGGCCGCGCGCAGCAAGGGTCGAAGAATCTGTGGGAACAGGTGCGTGTGTTTATGCGTGTCCACATGCGAGACGGAGATTCCCGCAGCCTGAAGTTTGCGGATCTGCGCCGAAGCTTCGGCGGCAATTTCTCCCTCATCTATGCGGCCTGCCAGCGCGCGGGCGGCGAACATTTTGAGGCCATTTCGGAAATACTGCGAATGATTGCGCCCGGTTAGCGAGGGGAGTTGACTGGCATTCAGAACCGGTTCGCCGTCGATCAGGACTACGTGGCAGCCGATGCTCAACTGAGGCAACTTCTTCGCCAGTGGCACGGCCTCGGCAAAGGCTGCGCCGCTGGCCATCAGCGTGGAAGAACTTACGATGCCGTGCATGTGCGCCTCGACGATGGCGCGATTCACGCCCGAAGTAAACCCAAAGTCGTCCGCATTGACGATCAAACGCCGCACGCAATCAGTCTAGCAGCAGCCGAATTCAGACTCGGTTTGAACGCTATTCCGCCGCTCACGTATACTCGAATCACGCGGTGCGTGCTAATGTACCTCAATCGAAGGCGCGTCCACCGGCGCAGCGGTCATCACTGCGAAATTACTCCACGCCGCATCCTCTCGCGTGGAATCAGAGGGGCGGTTAGCTCAGCCGGTTAGAGCGCCTGCCTTACAAGCAGGAGGTCGCAGGTTCGAGTCCTGCACTGCCCACCATTCCTTGAAACGCTCAATAAACTCAGTGGCTTAGGTTTCCTGAAAAGTCTGGATACACTTTCTGGATACACTTTTTCAGGAAATCCGAAGGTTTTCCAGTGGGACGCAGTATTTCAGATTCAGGGAATACTGCATGCCGAACCTCAAGGTCACGCTTTACATTCGCATTACC
>JASHPH010000050.1 GCA_030038255.1 Candidatus Sulfotelmatobacter sp.
TTTATGAATCTTGATCGGTAAATGCAGCGGGAACCGTGTTCCCGTCCGTGCTTCTTCGGACACGCGGCCTCCTCTGTGCTGCTGGCCGGTTCCGTACCTGTCGTCTGCGAATGCGGCCAACGGCATCAAATCAAGCTCCTGGCGGGCTGAGGCCCGCCTTTGTGCTTAGGGCAGGTTATATCACGGAAAGTTACTCATGTAAAAGCCTGATAACCCGTTAGTTAACGGTAGCAACGGTTCCCCGGGGAGCTTGCGGGTGCGCGGTCGCGGCTCAACGGCAAGGACGTCTCTGGCGGTAGGTGAATGCGTGGTACTGTAAGTTTCGTCGACGAGAAAGGGACGAGAGAGGAAAGGATACCGATATGGCGAGTTCGTCTTCAACCAGCGCGAGAGGCGAAGCCCTGCGTTCTTACGTTCTGCTTCTGGCGGTTTTCTCTGCCTTCACCACGGGCGCTGTGGCACAAGCCTCCAGCCAGAAACCTGCCCAGTCGCCGTCACAGAAAGCCGAGAGCGGAAAAAACGTCACGAAGAGCGAAGCCGCAGAGCCCCAGGCTATCCTCGGCCAGCTGAACACCGCTCTGGAGAACCTCGCTGCAAAGGTGTCGCCGGCAGTGGTTCAGATTCTCGTCACCGGCTACGGCCCCCTCCACGAAGAGGACAAATCTCAGACTGCGCTGATCGTTCGCCAGCATGCAGTCGGCTCGGGCGTGATCGTCGACCCCAACGGCTACATCATGACCAACGCCCATGTGGTCGAAGGCGCGCAACGCATCCGCGTGGCTTTGCCATTGCCAACGGGCGGCTCGGCCGTAGCGGTTGGCAAGCGCCGCATTTTGGAAGCTCGCCTTCTGGGCCAGCACAAGGAGACTGATCTCGCGCTCCTCAAAATCGACGAGACCGACTTGCCCGCGCTTTCCCTTCTCACGCCGCAGAGGCCGCAGGTAGGGCAACTTGTGTTTGCCATCGGCAGCCCCGAAGGCTTGCAGAACTCGGTCACCATGGGCGTGGTCAGCGCCGTCGCCCGACAGGCCGACCCCAGCAAGCCGCTCACTTACATTCAGACTGACGCTCCCATCAATCCCGGCAACAGCGGAGGCCCGCTGGTGGACGTGAACGGCTCGGTCCTCGGGATCAATACCTTCATCTTGTCGTCAGGCGGGGGCAGTGAAGGCTTAGGCTTCGCCATTCCGGCACGCGTGATTGATTTCGTCTATCAAAGCCTGCGCAAGTACGGGCACGTTCATCGCGTCGAAATCGGCGCGGTGACACAGGAGATCACGCCGACTCTGGCTGACGCGCTGCACCTCGCCCAGCACTGGGGAGTTGTCGTTGCCGACGTGGTGCCGGACGGTCCGGCGGCTGCCGCCGGTCTTCAGATTCAGGACATCATCCTATCTGCCGATGATCGCAGAATCGAAACCCTGCCGTCGCTCTCCGCCGCTCTGTACTTGCACCGGCTCGATCAGGTGGTGAAACTGGAGATTCTGCGCGGCAATGAAAAGAAAACGCTCTACATTCCCGCAATTGAGCGTCGCGATCACATGGATGAACTGCTCGACGCGGTCAATCCCGAAAACAGCCTGATCCCACGTCTGGGTGTTCTTGCGATCGATATTACTGGCGATCTGCGTTCCCGGCTGGGATCTCTGCGTATTCCGTCGGGAGTCATCGTTCTGGGACGGGCTGCCGACCTGATCATGCCGGATGTCGGCTTGCAAACCGGAGACATCATCCACCAACTGAATGGCACTCCGATCGACTCCATAGACACGCTGCGCACCGCGGTAAACGCCTTGAAAACCGGCGATCCAGTCGCGCTTCAGGTGGAACGCGATGGTGCTCTGCTGTATGTGAGCTTCGAGATTGAGTAGCTGACGGTCGGTTACTGGGCGGTCACCACTTTGCGCAGCGCTGCCGCTAACTCGTCCGGCTTGAATCCGAAGGGTCCGGGCTTGCTCTTGTACGCGACTCTGCCACTGCCATCGATCACGTAGAGGCGGTCGGGCCACGCCGTGTACGCGCTTTCCGTCGAGTTGCCAAACTCATCCAGAACTGCGGGAATCTCGATGCCCAACTTGCGCACGCACGTCCCGGCCACCGATGCGCGCTCGTCCTGATTTCGTGGGCTGGCAAAAACCACTTTGTCTTTGATGTTGCTCTGCATCTGCCAAACGTCGCTGGGATGGGCCTCGGTGATGTAAACCACCAGGAACGCAGCCTGATTGCGATATTGCTCGTACAACTTGTTAAGAGCGGGAACCTCCCGCCGGAAGGGCGGTCAGGTGTAGCTGCCGAACACGAGCACCACCGGCTTGCCTTGCGCGGTGAGTGACGACAGTTGGATCTCCCCGCTTTTGTCCAGTTTTGCCAGCGTGAAATCAGGCGCGGCATCGCCGACCGTGAGGTCTCCTGCACGTGCGCGCAGCCACAGGGTTTCAAAGGGAAGCACGAGGAATGCAACAGGACCCGGTATTCTCGACATCACGCTGCCGAATTGCTCCGGCGGTTGCCGCATGATGTGGTACAGCGCCGCGGACGCGCGCAGCCACAATACGGCCACGACACAGAGTGTAGCGGCCACTTTCTTCCAGAACGAGCTGGACCGTAGGTTCAAGCGATCAGGAATCGAACCCCAAAGAAGTGGAACAATTCTAAGCCAGCGGGAGGGAGGGTCAATAGTCAAAAGGTAGTATCGACGGATGTGAGTGCAATCGGGGGGAGTAGAGTCGAGAACAGGCGCAGTGGCTTTAGTCTCCCGGTGGCTTTTTGACTTCGCTTTCGCGTCGTCGCCTCAGTCCGGTTGGCGTAGCTCTGGTTCCTGTTCCCGCTCGTCGAACCGGACAGGCGGATTTCCCGCATCCGGCTCTCGGAAAAGACACACGATAGTCCGTGTGACGCCGCCTGCAACTTCT
>JASHPH010000051.1 GCA_030038255.1 Candidatus Sulfotelmatobacter sp.
CCAATCAGCCACGCGTAAGCTGCCTCCGAGCCGGCCTTCAGTTCCGCCACGATGGCCGCTTCTTCCTGCGCCCGAATTCCTATCGCACTTGCCAGATCACCCAAGGTGGTCGACTCCCCTGCCCACATAGTCCTTTGATTATAGGATTTTCCACCCCACCGTGCCCTGGAATTTCATGGCCCAAGCCGAATCCGGCCCAACCTGCAACCTAGGCCGACTTCCTCATTAAAAATAGACGCCGCCAGTGAGACAGGAGTTCCCATCTTTAAGTGATTTATTTTCAGACGGTCCGGAGGGGCTGAATTGTCAGGCAACCCAGCAGGAACGCCATCAAGAGTCGAAATAGTCAGTAATAACGTGAAGTTACCGGGGATTGGCTCACCGCGCAGCCGCAAGAGGGTCGGGCGGCACTTCCAGATTGAGTTTCTTGATGATCTCGGCCATGGCATTCAACAGGGAGTGGGGCCCCTTGTCCAGCGCCAGTTCGCTTTTTCCCCAAAATGCGAAGGCCCCATCTTTGCGCAGCCGGTCTTCGTTTTTCTGCGACATTCCAGTAAGGACCACCACCGCGATCGCCGCCGTTGCCGGATCGCTCTTCAGTGCTTTCAGCACATCCAACCCGGCGATCTTGGGCAGCAGCAAATCCAGCAGAATCAGGTGCGGTCTCTTCTCGCGGGCCAGTTGCAGGGCGCTCTCGCCGTCCGCGGCAGTGAGAACCTCGTAGCCGGCGTGGGCCAGCGCCCGTTCCGTCACCAGCCTCAGAAACTTGCTGTCTTCGACCAATAGAATTCTGGTCATAATCCGCTCTGCTTTTCTATCGGCAGAACGGGTGGAGGAAATGAGCTTATTCAGACAGGGCAAGAATGAGGCGGTTCTAATCCCCGCCGTCGCACATAAGTTCCGTTGCCCGTCATCCGCCCACGATCTAGCCGTGTTCGATGCGCGCCTTTATATCCGAGTACGCCGCTTCGATGAGCCTGCTCAGCGCTGCGGCGTTTGTGGCCGTTCCCGGTCTCAGCTTCGCGTGGCGCATAAACTTGCCGGTGCCCTGCAACAGGCGAGCCGGATCCGGCAGCGCTGCGCCGTGAAAGAATCCCACGTTCACGTGCGAAGTGAACACATTGACGTAGGCGAAGGGTGCATCTCCCAAACATGCAACCGGACAGCCGTCATGCAAAAGCTCCCGGACTTCATCTCCGCATTTTCGCATCGCCTCAAACCAGTGATGCGCGATGGCTCCCAATTCACCTGCATGCTCTTTCATCCACGCATCAATGGCGGGATCCCGTTCGACAGTGCCGTTGAATCGCAGCAATTCCGTTCTCATCGTCGCTCCACCGCCTTGACCGGCTTATGGGCCGGAAGCATGCCCCGAAACAGAGCAAACCGGCCGTAAGGGATTTACGAGATAGGTTCTCAGCTACTCTCCTGGTGCCTCTGCTTTCAGAGCATCGCTAAGCGTCGGGGCACTTGGCGGAGAATCTGCCGGTTCCGTCGAGCAGCGCTTGCAGGGCTGTCCGGCAAGCGCAGCGCAACTCCTCCTCATGCCCCTCAGGAACGGCTTTCGATAACAGGAGAGTTGTGGTTCCATGCACCAAGGCCCAAACGGCCAACGCCATCTGCGTGTGATCTTCGGGCGCACCCCCCAGCCGTTTCGCCAGCCTCTGCTCGAGTATGGCGAAGTTTGGTCTGAACTCCCGGATCGGCCGGAGCCGGCTCCGGGCCGGTGCCAGTTCGTGCACGTTGGCCAGAAACAGCTCGTACTCATGCGGATCGTGCAAGGCCTGGTCCACATAGGCCTCGGTTACAGCTTCGATCGTCTCGCCCGCCTGGAAAATCTTCCCGATGCGGGCGATGGTGCGCAACAACAAGCCCCGCACAATCGCCTTCCGGTCTTTGAATCGCCGGTAGACGGCGGGCGTGTTGGTGCCTGCGGCCCGCGCCACAGACCGCATGGTGAGCGCCTTGTCGCCTCCTCGCCTCCACAGCGTGTGAGCGGCCTTCAGGATGCGTTCTTCGAGATCAGGATCGGGACGCCGGGGCATTGCAGTCCTCCTGCGCCAGCAGTGAACTCCCAAATATATTGACATCGTCCACATAACCCTGTATAGGTGACTACGCAGAGCCTTCCCCCATCCATTAACTCAGGCTGCTTGCCAGGAAAGGCGGCCTGTCCGCGCTGCGCCCGGTGCAAGCCTCACGGACTGCTCCTCTCCGTCCGCCTTTCTTGCTGGTTCCTGCGCCTGCAGCGCTCCGCACCCGTAGCACATTGGTAACGAGCAGGCTTCCATTATTATGTTGACAGTGTCTACATTACGATGTATAAGTGATTGTTACTCGGCCCTCCCCCGCGCATTTGCAGTCGATTTAGGAGTTGTACCAGATGTACTCGTATGAAAACCCCGAGGACAGGGTTCTAATTGTTCAAATGAATTCGGAGCTGCGCCACGCTCAACTGGAACTGTTGAGTGCGCATTGCGCCACCCATCAGCTCGGGCTGCACTATTCCGCCGACGACCTCGCCCGCTTCGGGCGGCGCGACGTGCTGCGCAAGTCGGCTGAGGCCGCCAGCGCCTTGAACGAGTTCTACTCCTCGCTCGAAAAGCACATCCCCGAGCCGGCTGCGACCCACTGCCCTGTGCCCACCGAGGAACAAATCGCCCAGGCTGTTCAGTGGCTTTCCTCCTGCCTGCGTAACGGCCGCGAGCGCTATCTGCCGCAGTCTCACGCGCTCAGTAGCCAGCAGATCGCAACGTTCTCCCCGTACTTTCCTGAGCCGCTGCTGAAATGCATTCGTATCGCAGAGCTCAACGGCGCGCGCGTGCCCGAGCCCGAATTTGTCGCCCAGGCTCGAGCGATGGGTTTCACCAACCTGCCCGACCTCCCGCATATGGAGTCGCTCACCTTCATTGACCTGGTGGTCTTCAACGAGCGGCTGACAGAACGCGCGCTGTTCCACTCGCTGGTGCACTCTGTCCAGATTCAGGCCGTGGGCCTGGAGCGCTACGCCGAACTTTGGGTACGCGGCTTTCTGAGGACGCGGGCGCACTTCACTGTTCGGCTGGAAGTACACGCGTTTTCGCTGGCGTCGCGCTTTGCGCGGCCTGTGCCGGAGAGATTTTCGGTTGAGGATGAAGTGTTGCGCTGGGCCGCCGACGAACGCTACTAGCCACGGGTTCTATTTCCCCCAACGCACAAACCACAACGAAGGGGCGGCTAAGCACCGCCCCTCGCAATTCCCCGTCCCACCCTTAGTCTGAAACTTCTGAGCGAGGCATCCTCTTAGGCGCCGTCAAAAGTCGCGACGGGCAGGCCGCTGGCATCTACAATAGAAGCTGACGCCATGCCTGACGACCCGATCATCATCTCGCCCGGGCCGAAATTTCGCACGGCCATGCTGCTGGCCATCGTGGCCGACGCGCTGCAGCTTGTCGTCTTCCCCTTGTTCGTGGAGGGCGCACTGTCGTCGGCCGACGACCTCCTCGACATCTGCGTCGCCATGGCGATGGTTCGCCTACTCGGCTGGCACTGGGAATTTCTGCCGTCGTTCCTGGCGAAACTGCTGCCGGGGGTCGATCTGGTGCCCTTCTGGACGCTCGCCGTGGCCAACGTCTGGCGCAAAGCCAAAGCCAGCCACGTGGTTGACGAGGACAAGCAAAAGCTTCTGCCGCAGCGATAAAGAATTCTGGCCCTCAGCGGCTAAAGCCGATGACTATTTGGCCCTCGTACGGTGCGACTGGAAGTCGCACCCTACCCGGCCTAAACTGCGATGAAACCTGAGCGGGCCACGTGCGGGAAGGGCACGGCTTCAGCCGCTGAGGGATAACCCCGTCGAGGTCCGTGGTCCCCACCTTTCGAACACCGCGAAAGGTGGGGCCGGCCGCCGGCTTAGAATGGGACCATGCCGAGTGACGATGAGATTCTCGCGGTCATCCGTGACTTCTTCGTAGACTCGCGGGACTTTAACGGAATTTCAGCGAGCGGCCTGGCGCGCACCGTGGGCTTGGAGTGGACTGAGCTGCGACCTAGGATAGGAACGTTAATTCGAACGCGCAAGGTTGATGCAGCTTTCGCCAGGCTCTCTTTGAATCCTCACATCAAGCGCCTGCCGGACATACCTGTCAATGCTCAAATCACCGGTTGGAATTGGAAGAACCCGGCGGAATTTGCCTCTACCCAACCGCTGAGGTCGTTGCGGCACGCGCCGACTTGAGTCGTTATGACGGCCTGCCCTACACACGCAGGTTGGCGCTGGCAAAGGCTCAGCTGACCCCCATCTTCTTCGAGTTGAATGTGCTAGAGAAATATTTTCGGGATCCCCGTTACTCTTGTCGCTTCCATGATCGAGCCGGCAGCATTTCCGTACATGACGAGCATTACCTGTCCGATCAGATGCCTGAGCGCGACAAGGTCCTGCTTCAATCATTCGGGATCGGCTACGACGAGAAGCGAAATCGAGTAGTCGTTGTTTACTTGCGGTACCTAGCGGACCTGTCCTCAGAGCACCAACAGGTCTGGAAAGCGCACGAGATTGCGGGCAGATGCACCATGAACGGCGACTACTTTCGGTCGTCTATCCAAGGAAAGTTTCCGGAGCACTATTCCGTATATGAGGCGTTCATACAGGAGCAGCTAGAGATCAACAAGCTCAGCCAGTTGATGGGCAAGCCCCTGCTATTCAGATCGACTTTCGAAGAAGGAGAGCGACCCCTTGAGTTTTCGCCAATGCTAAGGCCTACTCTCCGAAACTTTCAGCAGTTTGCCCTTACTCTCGACAAGATGCTATCGGAAAATCTGAACCGGGATTTCTTCCGAGGTGATATCCCGCTGGAGGACAAGATCACGGCTGCCGATGGAAGTATCGAAGTCCGACAATTGGGCACAATCACACTCCTTGAGAGATGGCTCAATGCGAAATATCGTGACCGCGATGGACCGGAAGTCGGAGACGAGGTGGTACAACCACTCCGCAAGGTCCGGAACGCGCGCCAACCAATGGCGCATTCGCTGAGTGGGGATTCCTATGATTCATCACTGCCCAACAACCAGGATGCGCTTCTGGTGGCGGCGCTGCGCTCACTCCAAAAGTTGAGGCTTATTCTCTCGTCTCACCCTAAGGCGTCCGGGTATGCGGCGCCCGACTGGCTCGACGGCGATAAGATTGTTTTCTACTAGCAGCTCTCCGGACAAACGAAAATCCCCACTTCTGGCAACACCTGCCAGAAGTGGGGCACCCGGTTCTCTTTGATTTTTCGCTTTGCGCAGCGCTGAAGCGCCGCTCTTCCACCAACAGCTTTATGTTCCTTCCGACCACCCCGCCAGGTACTCTTCCTGCTCGGGCGTGAGCTTGTCGATCTTGATGCCCATGGATTCGAGCTTCAGGCGCGCAACGCGCTTGTCGAGTTCGTCGGGCACGCGGTAGACGCGCTTTTCGAGCTTCTTCGCGTTTTTCACCATGTACTCGACCGAGAGCGCCTGGTCGGCGAAAGACATGTCCATCACGCTGGCGGGGTGGCCTTCGGCGGCGGCTAGGTTGATGAGGCGGCCTTCGCCGAGCAGGTTGATCTTGCGGCCGTCCTTGAGCGAGTACTCGTCGACAAAGTTGCGCGTGGTCCGCTTCGACGACGACATGGTCTCGAGCGCGGGAATGTCGATTTCGACGTTGAAGTGCCCCGAATTGGAAATAATCGCGCCGTCTTTCATCAGCGCGAAATGCTCTTTGGTGAGCACGCTCTTGTTGCCGGTGACGGTGCAGAAGACGTCGCCGAGCTTGGCGGCTTCGTTCATGCTCATGACGCGGAAGCCGTCCATGACGGCTTCGAGAGCTTTCGTGGGATCCACTTCGGTGATGATGACTTCGGCTCCGGCGCCGCGGGCGCGGGACGCGAGGCCGCGGCCGCACCATCCGTAGCCGGCGACGACGAATTTCGATCCGGCCAGCAGGAAGTTGGTGGCGCGGATGATGCCGTCGATGGTGGACTGCCCGGTGCCGTAGCGATTGTCGAACAGGTGCTTGGTGTCGGCGTCGTTCACCATAACGATGGGATACTTGAGCACGCCTTCCTTGGACATCGCGCGCAGGCGGATAACGCCGGTGGTCGTTTCCTCGGTGCTGCCAATCACGCCTTCGAGCGCGTCGGTGCGCTTGGTGTGCAGGATGGTGACGAGGTCGGCGCCGTCGTCCATGGTGATGTGCGGCTTGTGGTCAATGGCGGCGATGATGTGCTGGTAATAGGTGTCGTTGTCCTCGCCCTTGATGGCGTAGACAGGAATGTTGTGGTCGCGGACGAGCGAGGCGGCCACGTCATCCTGCGTGGAAAGAGGGTTCGAGGCGCACAGCACGACTTCGGCTCCGCCATCGCGCAGGCAGATGGCCAGGTTCGCGGTCTCGGCGGTCACGTGCAGGCAGGCCGAGATGCGGACGCCGTTCAGCGGCTGGTTCTTGATGAACTCCTTGCGAATGATCTGCAGCACCTTCATGGACTGATTCGCCCACTCGATGCGCTTCTTGCCCAGGTCGGCCAGTTCGATGTTCTTGATGTCGCAATTGATGGCTGCTGTTGACATACTTCTCCTCTTCTTTAAGGCTCAGTGGCGCGCGTGAAGCGGCAGAAAATTTGTTTGATTACCTGTGAATAACGTCAGCCCACAACCCACTTTCGCAGAATACACGAACCGGGGGAATCGGTCAGGATTACCCGCCTGATCGTTCGGGATACAACCTTCGGACCATTCCGCGAATGGCACTTCGGTTCGGGTGCCGTTCGCGGCAACAAGAATCTTTTAACCACAGAGGTCACAGAGGAGCAGAGGATATCGTCTTTCTCTCGGGGACCCTGTGCCCTCTGTGGTGAAGCTTTTACTTTCGCACGGCCACAGGCTCGCGAAGGCCGGCATCGCTGGCCAGCTTGGCGGCTTTGTCGGTCGCTTCCCAGGCGAAGTCCGGATCCGTGCGACCGAAGTGGCCATAAGCGGCCGTCTTCCTGTAGATCGGACGGCGCAGGTTGAGCGACTCGATGATTCCCCGCGGCGTCAGCTTGAAGTGCGCGCGAATCAGGTCCGGGATGATGGCCGGATCGACTTTCTCGGTGCCGAAGGTTTCAACCATCACGCTGACCGGATCGGCTACGCCAATGGCGTAGGCGAGCTGCACTTCGCAGCGGTCGGCGAGGCCGGCGGCGACGACGTTTTTGGCGATGTAGCGGCCCATGTACGCGGCGGAGCGATCCACCTTGGTCGGATCTTTTCCGCTGAAACAGCCACCGCCGTGGCGTCCCATGCCGCCGTAGGTGTCGACGATAATCTTGCGGCCGGTCAGGCCGGTGTCGCCCATCGGCCCGCCGATGACGAAGCGTCCCGTGGGATTGATGTGGTACTTGGTGTCTTCGTCGAGCAGGTTCGCCGGAATGACGGCCTGAATGACGTGCTTCAGAATGCTCGACCGCAGCTCGTCGTTGGTCACGGTCTCTGCATGCTGCGCAGAGATGACGACGGCGTCCACGCGGAGAACTTTCTTGTTGGCGTCGTATTCGACTGTGACCTGGGATTTGCCATCGGGGCGAAGGAAAGGGAGCGTTCCGTTCTTGCGGATCGTCGCGAGTTGATGGGTCAGCTTGTGCGCGAGCGAAATGGGAGTCGGCATCAGATCCACATTTTCGTTGACGGCATAGCCGAACATCATGCCCTGGTCGCCGGCGCCGCCGATGTCGACGCCCATGGCGATGTCGCCCGACTGCTTGTTGATGCTCGAGATGACGGCGCAGGTGTTGGCGTCGAAACCGTACAGAGCGTTGTCGTAGCCGATGGAGGCGACGGTGCCGCGGACGACGGTCTGAAAGTCCACGTATGCCTTGGTGGTAATTTCGCCGGCAATCACCACCAGGCCGGTAGCAGTCAGCGTTTCGCAGGCGACGCGACTGGCCGAATCCTCCTCGAGGCAGGCGTCGAGGATGGCGTCGGAAATCTGGTCGGCAATTTTATCGGGGTGGCCTTCGGTCACCGATTCGGAAGTGAATAAATAGCGGTTCTTGGATGGCAAGTTGTGTTTCTCCTTAAATTCCACGCGGCAGGGGGCTCGTCATGCTTGGCACGTCCTTGATGCAATTCTGCAGCGTATCGTTGCAGTAAACTCTGGGCTCTCGGTCTGGTGGGACCAGGGGAAATTTCGGGCCGCAACGCAGCTCTTCGCTGCGAGGGGGAAACGTCAAGGAAGGATACCAGACTCCCCGGCAGTGCGCAACGATTATTGCCTTAAGTGGCGCAGAATCAGTTGAATGGGGGAAATGGACGGGCGAATGGTGCCGGAAGGGGCTTCAACCGACTATTTGGAGTAACCGCTGCTACTGGTTGGGGACCGGCTGATTCGAAACCGGGGGTTGATTGGGCACCTCGCGCATGCCTTGTGCGTCGAAGACGAAAGTTTTGACCTCGGCTTCTGCACCCTGAGCCGGGATCTCTTGTCCATTCCACAAGAAGCTGACGCCGGCGGCGTTGCCGATGCGGGCGATGATCTCGCGGCTGGCCCGAACCGAGGCGTGCGCCGGAGCGATTAGCGTTTCATGGCTGACGGGCTGTCCATCAGCGATGATCGAGATCCAGGAAGTTTCCGAGGCGCGGATTACAAGCGTAAGAGGACGAGCCTCGGCTGCGGACACATTTGAGGAAGCCGCATTCGAGGAGGCTGCCTTCGCTGACGGCGCGCTCGACATCGGCGGCGTCCCTGCATTCTGCGGAGCAATCGTTCGCGTCGCGGCTTCATTGGCAGCAGTGTTTGAGCCGGGCGAAGAAGTTGACGGAACTGGCGAGGCTCGATGTGTCGTCTCCGGAGCCTTCGCGGCCGGCTCCTCCGGGCTCGATGACGCCAGCAGTCGAGGCGTGGATGTTGCATTGTTATTTGAGCGCGAGGACGAAGGCTGCGTCGCCGTGGTGGCGATGGGCGTTGCAGCGTGCGCAGTCTGCGCCGCCGGTGTTGGAGATGAGGCCGCGGGCGCACTTGCCGCCTGCGCACCGGATTGTGCATGCCTGCCGGACTGCCGGAACCACAGCGCGGTCGCCAGAACAACTACCACCGCGGCGGCAGCGAGAAGCATCCACGGCACGCCGCCGCGCTTCTCGACGTAGTCGCGCCGCGGAGGGCGAACGTCTTCGGCGCGCGGCAACTGCAGCTCGGGCAGTTCCTCAACCTCGGCTGCCGGCGGCTGCTTCTTCAGCGCCGGCTTCGTGTACGCGCCTCGCGGCGCGGGCACCGATCGTTCCTCAGGCTGCCAATTCGCCTGCGCGTCGATCTGCGCCTGGCGAAGGCAAGCCAGATAATCGGTGACTGCTTCCTCGTCGTTGAGTCCCAGATGCTTGGCGTAGGCGCGGATGAACCCTCGGTTGAAGACGCCGCCGGGAAGCAGGTCGAATTGCTCCTGCTCGATCGCCTGCAGCATGCGTGAGCTGATCTTGGTGACGTTCGACACGTCTTCCAGCGAGATGCCCTTCTTCTCGCGCTCTTTGCGGAATTTGTCTCCGAATTGGCCCACTTCTGCGCCGCCGTGCCGTGCGGGACTCACTGCCCGAAAAGCCGTTTTGCCATCAGGTTTCCGCGATCATCGTTTCCGCGATCATCATAGGACAAGTCGGTTGGCAGCGCCATCCGCCATCGGTGCTAAGACACGGTAACCTTCGGGTTGGCCAAGGGCGCGGAAGTGTACCTTCAATGAGGAAGCGAGCCAAACGCGCAGACGCTGCGGCGCAAAGAGCGCACCGCTCCGCGCGGCTCGGCCAGATCCTTCGCTGCGCAAGGAACGCTTGCTCAGGATGACACCTGCTCGTCCGCCTGCTATCTACGCCCAAGTAAACCCGTTTTTGGCCAAAGGCAATTTGCGGATTCGTGTTCCCGTCGCAGCGAAAATAGCGTTGCAAAACGCAGGCAGCACCGGCGGCAGCGCGGGCTCTCCCAGGCCTGTCGGTGAAAACTCCGTTTTCAGGAAGCTCACTTCCACATCCGGGGGCGCCTGCGAAATGCGGATCGGCGGATAGTCGTCGAAATTGCTCTGCTGCACGCGGCCTCCGGCAATGGTAATTTCGTACCCCATCGCGTGACTGAGACCGTCAATGACCGCGCCTTGCGCCTGACTGCGGGCGTTGCTCGGGTTGATGACCTGGTTCCCGATGTCGGCCGCGACCCAGACCTTGTTTACTTTGAGGCGCTTTTTTTCGTCGACTTGCACATCGACCACTTCCGCGAAGTATCCCAGGTGGCTGAAGTGGAAGGCTACGCCCATACCCGATCCCTTGGCGGGCTTGCGCGTTTTCCATCCCGACTGATCGCGCACCGCTTCGAGCACTCCGCGTGCGCGCTGGGCGTTGAACTGGGTAGCTGGTGGTCCGGACTCAGTGAATGGCAGCGGCGCGTTGGCCAGCAGCGCCAGGCGGAACTCGATCGGATCCTTGTCTGCGGCATGCGCCAACTCGTCCAGGAACGACTGGACCGCGAACGCGATGCCATTGCTTCCCGGCGCGCGCAGGGCGCCGGTAGGCACGCCGAGTTTCATTACTGAGGAATGCAGCGCGTAGTTCGCAATGAAGCGCCCGGGAAATTCGTCTTCTCCAATGCCTGCGGCCGGCGCAAAGTGCTCGCCTTCGCCAAAACTCACAAAATGATCGCGCCAGGCAACGATTTTGCCCGCGCTATCGATGCCTCCTTTGAAGAAATGAAATCCGGCCGGGCGGTAGAAGTCGTGGCGCATGTCATCTTCCCGCGTCCACAGCAGCTTCACGGGCGCGCCCACAGTTTTTGAAATCCATGCGGCTTCAGCCATGTAGTCGTCTACCAGACGGCGTCCGAAGCCACCGCCGATGCGCGTCATGTGAATGGTGATGTCACTGGGACTCATGCCCAGAGTTTTGGCGACGAGGGGCAGCCCGCGTTGCGGAGTCTGCGACGGCGCCCACATTTCCAGCTTGCCGTCCTTATAGTGAGCCGTGCAGTTCTGCGGCTCCATGGGTGCGTGGGCCAGAAACGGATAGAAGTACGCCGCCTCGACAACTTTTGTGGCGTTGGCCAGAGCAGTGTCCACATCGCCGTCTTTGCGCAGCGTGCGCGCGGGAGCCTGCTTCGAAAGCTCTTCGGCCTGACGGGCAAATCCTTCGCTGCTTTGTGCCGCGGTCGGACCTTCGTTCCATTTGACTTCGAGCTTCTGTCGCGCCGTGCGCGCGGCCCACCAGTTGTCGGCAACGATGGCCACGCCGCTGATCAGGCCAGTGGGGTCATCTTCTCCGCGCACCACAAAGGCGTGCCGCACTCCCGGCTGGCTTTCCACCACATCGAGATTGGCGCTGATCGCTTTGCCTCCGAAGACCGGGCACTTCTCGAACACGGCATACAGCATGCCGGGCACGACCACATCGATTCCGTAGAGCGGCTTGCCGGTGACAATGGAGTGGTTGTCAACGCCTGGGAGCGGCTGGCCGATGATCCTGTAATCTTTGGGATCTTTCAGGCGGAGGCTGTTCGCGTCGGGCGTGGGAAGCGAAGCGGCCTTGGCCGCCAGTTCGCCGTACCCAACAGAACGTCCCGAGGCCTTGTGCTGCACGCGGCCGGAGTCGGTTGCGCACTCCGCCTCTGACACGTTCCAGGTTTGCGCAGCGGCGGTGACCAGCATCTGCCGCGCGGCTGCGCCAACGCGACGCAGCGGATCCCAGTGCAGCGGCGTGGCGCGGCTGCCTCCGGCAAACTGCACGCCGTATTTTGATTGGTCCACGTCGGCTTGCTCAATGCGCACGTCTTTCCACGCAACGTCGAGCTCTTCGGCGATCAGCATGGGCAGCATGGTCTTCACACCCTGGCCAACTTCGGGATTCTTGGCCATGATCGTGACTGTGCCGTCAGTGGCGATGCGAACGAACGCGTTGGGCAACAAAGGCGCTGCTGGCTGACCTTGGCCCAAGGAGAATGGATCGATGTAGAGGCTCAACATGAAGCCGCCGCCAGCCAAGGCCGTGACGCGAAGAAACGATCGGCGGTTCATGCCAAGGCTGGTCTGGCGAACATCACCCGCCTGACGGCCGCTACTAACAAGATCACGCAGAACGGTTGCCATAATCCCTCCGATATGCTCAGCGAGCCGAAACGGCGGCGCGGTGAATAGCCTCGCGGATGCGCAGATAGGTTCCGCAGCGGCAGAGGTTTCCATCCATAGCCTCGTGAATCTGGGCCTCGGTCGGCCGCGGTGTCTTGGCCAGCAACGATGCGGCCTGCATAATCTGGCCGGCCTGGCAGTAGCCGCATTGCGGCACATCGAGTTCCTGCCACGCGAGCTGCAGGGGATGCGTGCCATCAGCGGATAGGCCTTCAATAGTGGTGATTTTCTTGCCGGCAACGCTGGAGACGTCGGTCACGCAGGAGCGCGTGGCCTCACCGTCAATCAACACAGTGCAAGCGCCGCACAGTGCCATGCCGCAGCCGAACTTCGTGCCTTTCAGGTTCAGCACGTCGCGAATCACCCAGAGCAGCGGCATGTTCGCGGGAACGTCAACTTTGGCGGAATGATTGTTGATTACGAATTCGAAAGGCATGGTTTCAACTCCGTAAGCAAGGAACGATGCAGTAGACCGATTAAGTGGAGTTATGCAACCGTCCACCTTCTTGCAGCCGCTATCCGAAAGCCGCGACCCGCAGAGGAATCTGCGAAGGGAGAAGCCGGTGCGTTACGGCGGCAGCTTTCAGGGGCTGATCGTCCCCATTATATGACTCGTCGGAGAGGAGTGCCGTCTCCACTTCCCTTGGCCGAGGGCAATTCGCCGATTCACGGCCCGTGGCGCCTACGATCGCGGTGCACAATGCAAGAACTTTCACGTCTTCGCACGGCT
>JASHPH010000052.1 GCA_030038255.1 Candidatus Sulfotelmatobacter sp.
GGCCACGCAGGGCACGCGCCCGGAGTATTTCACAGCAAAGAAGTTCGATCCTCCTCTGGAGAACACGGACTTTTACTTCTCTGCAGCCAAGGCCTTCGAGGTTGCGCTAAAGGATCTTGGCCCTGTCAATCGACCGTACAATGCCTACGCAATTCCTTCAGAGAAGGGCCAGTTGTACGTCTACCTGTTGCCAGCGCAAACGAGAGACGGGGTCTATCCTCTAGGTGGTGATGTGAGATACACGTTTGCGACGGACGGCTCAACGATTGTCGAAAAGCGGCAGATGCACAAAACGATCATTGATTTCGACACGCATCCCTCCGGAAAGATCAAGAAGATTGAAAGCGGATGGCACACCCACGTCCTCAGCCTTACTCCTGAGGACAGCGATGTCTTTTACGTACTCGCCAGGAAGCCGTCAATCCCGGAATACATCGGGACTCTCGATCACAAGATCTACGTCGTCCAAACGGACGGGACAATCATGCTGGGCAAGTAATACGGAGGCGAAGGATGGTTTCTACGTCTTTGCTTTGGCCTTGAGCTTGACCTGGCCGTTGGTGAGTTCAACCGAGTATTCGACGCCCTCGCACTTGTACTGCTTGCGAATCTGCTCGGTTTTCTTCTGCACAAACGTGGCGAAGGAATCGATGCCGCCCGAGACTTTCTCTCCCGCCTTCTTCTTGGCCGCGACCAGCGTGTTGTAAAGGCGCTCGACCTGTTCGCGTTCGCTCTTGTCCACGTTGTGCAGGACGAAGGGCTGTGGCTGGGCACCGTCTGCCGCAGCATGATGCACGCCATAGGCGTGATGGTGGTGCGGCTTGAGTTCTTCTTCGGTGGTGCGGACTCCTTGAACGGAGAGCAGAGCGTCCTGGGGCCGGCGGTATCCTTCCTCGCGGATGCGCGTCTTTTTGCGCCACAAGTCGCTGTAGATGGCGTAGCGCTGCGCCATTTCGTTATATCGATAGCGCTGGGAGAAGTTCATGCGCCCGCCGTCGGAAAACTTGCGCAGCAGAGCCAGCACCTTCCACTCAATGTCGGTGGGTGGCCGTTTCGTGGGGTTGCTGAAGTAGATCTCGTATTCGATCTTCAGCCGGCGCAGCTGGTTATCGAGAACTGTGAGTTCCTCGTCGGTGGTCACGAACTGTCTCCACCAACAGTTTAGGGAGGATTGCGAGGGGCTGGCAGGTACCCGACGGTCACGGAGGGGAGTGGTACGAAAGTCATGAGCTGCGAGCTATGAGCTACGAGCCGCGAGAATTATCAGGATTGCTTGAAAGTTTGAAACTAGGCATTTGACTTGATCTGCTCGAAGCTCAAAGCTCTCGAAGCTCAAAGCTCACAGCTCGAAGCTCACAGCTCGAAGCTCACTTCGCATTCGCCGCCATTTTCTTGACCATGGCGAGAACCAGCTTGCGGTCGCTGTCGTTCAGATTCGCGGCGTAGCGGCGGATCTGGCTAAGGAAGCGGACTTCGTCGTCAGAGAGCTGGGGCAGTCCCTTGGAACCGTTGTTGTGACCGGGTTCGGCGAAGAACTGCGACAACGGGAGCTCCATGGCCCCGGCGATTTTCGACAGCGTATCGAGCGACGGAATGGTATGGCCATTTTCCACGCGCGACAGGTAGCAGCGGAGCAGGCCGGTGCGCTTTTCGATGTCGCCTTGAGACATTCCTTTCTGCAGCCGGTAGTTGCGAATGGTCTCGCCGATATTCATGGTAGGGAGCATTGCAGGATGGGCAATGGTAACCAGATCGGCACCTTCTGGCAAGTGGGAAATTTGTGCCATGCGCGGGACGTTCGTGCCATGCGGAAAAACGCACGTCGGAGGGGCAGCCGGGGATGACGGTGCGGAGACTTATACATTGTATAAGTAACGAATCGGGCGGATTCGCTTGTCCAGGGCCGTGTTTGGAGGATGCCAAAAATGGCGCCGTCTACTTTTTCAATGTCGCCGCGAAAAAGTCGACGGTGCGCTGCCACGCATCGGCGGCGTCGGCAGGACGGTAGGCGTCCTTATTGTTGGAATTTTCGAAGGCGTGGCCGGCGTCGTCGTAAATCTTGACTTCGATTTTCTTGCCTAGCTGCTTCATCGCCGCCTCGAACTTGTGCACGTCGTCGGGAGTGATGCCGCGGTCCTGGCCTCCGAACAGCCCGAGGATGGGCGCGTTGATTTTCGTCAGAGCCTCGGTGTCGGTGGCCAGATGGCCGTAATTGATCACGTCGGCGGCGAGCGCGGGCTCCTGCAGAGCGACGTCGAGCGAGTAGCCGCCGCCCATGCACCATCCGATGGCGCCGATGCGGTCTTTCTTCACGTTGGGCTGCGCGGCGAGAAAGTCGAAGGCTGCGCCCAGGTCGCGCTTGGCGCGGTCCTGCGGCACCCCGCGCATGATCTCGTGAGCCATGTCGGGTGTGGTGGCCACCTTGCCCCGGTAGAGATCAATCGCGAGCGCGACGTAGCCCTGGTCGGCCAGCTTCGAAGCCTGGTCTTTCACCCAATCGTTCAGGCCCCACCACTCGTGAATCACGATAATTGCTGGAAACGGCCCTTTGCCCGCGGGCGTGTAAAGAATACCCTGAACGGTTTCATCGCCGGATTTGTAAGAGACGGTTTTGCCGTCGGCGGCGAAGGCGGAAGAAGCGACAAGAACTACAACAGACAGCAGAGCAGGAATCCTGGCCATGATTTGCATCCTTTTCCCGTATCGAGACCCACTTTAATGAGGGCTCCACCGCCGCACGGCAGCCGCGCATGGAACCGTCAATTTGTCAGTTGGCGGATGGCTTCTTCGAGAGCCGCGTCCCGCGCTGCCTTCAGATCTTCCGGCGTGAAAAACTGCACAAGAATGTCCGGAGGAACGCCTACGGCATCAAAGGCTGCGCCGTCCGCAGTGTAGTAGACCTCATTGGGCAACTCGAAATGCCAGCCATTCGGAAGCGAGCGGTGCAGCACGTCGGAGAAGACGCCTTGTGTATTGAGACCAATACGCACGACGTGAGGCTCCCGTCCCATGAGGGCCATCGTGAACGTCTCGCCGGCGCTCACGGTGTCCGGGCCGATGAGCATTGCGACCTTGCCCTTGAAACCTGGCGTTGTGGCTGGCACGACCCATACCGGTTGCCGCTCCGTGAGATGCAGCGGGGTGTCCAACCTGGTGCTGTTGCGTGCGGCCTTGGCATAAGCCAGATACCTCGTGCCGGTCAGACGCGAAGCGATTTCAACCCCAAGGGGATCGTCGCCACCGTGGTTCAAGCGGACGTCGATCACCAGCCCGTTCATTTTCCCTGCGCTTTCGAACATGGCCGAAAGGCTGCTTTGCAGGCATTGCAACTCGTCCGCGTAGCCGCCGTCGGCATAGTCATAGAATGTGGTCACCCGCAAATACCCGATTGAGTTCCGCAGTATTCCAAATTGCAGGCGACCCTTGCAGTAAGGACGCAGGCCTCCCTGCACGTACTTCGATTCGATAATTGACGCCGCCTTGTTCCAGTCCTCGTCAGATAAATGGCCGGGATCCTGACGCCAACCCGTGAACTCCTGCTTGATGTCGCTTGCGTAGATGCCCGTATGAGTATCGTGAAGCGGTTCAATCATCTGCTGGAAGATCTGGAACAGCTCTGCCCGGCTCGTTGCGCCCGTAACCCGAGGGCGAAACTGGCGGTCCACGGCGTGCCAGTCCAGCTTGCGAAGCGCAAAGAAAGGATATTGCTCGGCGAATGTCTGCCAGAAGATGTTGTAACTTTCCTGTGGCGTGTTGGCCGTTTGCCGCGCACAACTCTCGGGCGGCTTGTCAGTGCGATGCAAAACGATGTCTGACGCTACCCAGTCCATGTGCAGGTGCAGAATGTTTGGGTCATCTGTGCGGCTAACGGTTGTGATCGTTCTATCGGAGGAGAACGCAAGAACCTTGTTCAAGGAGCGGGCCGAGTCTAGCGGCCGAGTTTCCGAAAATGCGCAGCTGACGGAAGTCAGCTCGTAAACGCGCAGACCTGTTGCCTCCAATTCGAAAAACAGGCCGTAGCCGTCGGCCAGCCAGGAGCCCTCAGGCTTCGAGGAGGATTCCTTCTGTGCACTCACCGGCAGAACCAGTGCGAGAAAGATCAGGATTACCGTGAGTCGCTTCATCGAAAGCACTGAACCAGTCCGCGACATTCTCACCGAAGGTAAGAACAATTACAACCGCAACTCCATGTACAGGGCGCCCGCGATCGGATTCTTGCAATATGGCGCGATCTCGCGGAATCCGATCTTGCGATACATGGCGACGGCGTCTTTCATCACGGGCTCGACGGTGTCGAGGCGCATGCGTTTGTATCCGATGGCGCGGGCCTCAGCGATGATGCGGTCGGCGAGGGCGCGGCCCAACCCCTTGCCGCGAAACTGCGGGCGAAGGTAGAGGCGCTTCATTTCGCAGACGCCTTCTTCATGAAGCCTGTGCAGGGCGACGCAGCCCGCGAGTTGGCCGTCGTACTCGGCTAGAAGCAAACGACCGGCAGGAGGCGCGTAGTCGCCGGGAAGGCCGGCGAGTTCTTGATCGAAATTCTGGAAACACAGGCTGAAGCCGAGCGACTGCGCATATTCGAGGAAGAGTTCGCGGGCCTGGGCGATCTGGGCAGGAGATTCAGCTTGAGTGAAGGAAATGTTTTTCACCGCCGAGATCGCAGAGGGCGCTGAGGGAGTTTGAGAATCTAGCGTCCCTTGTGGGGTGGCCTTCATGTCTCTTCCTCTGCGGTCTCGGCGTGCTCGGCGGTAAGGGTGTTTTTGATTTATCCCATCAGCATGCCGCCGTTCACGTTCAGCACGTGGCCGGTGATGTACGACGCATCATCGGAAGCGAGGAAGGCCACGGCGGCAGCGACATCCTTCGGCGATCCAACCCGGCCCAGCGGAATCTGTTTGACGGCGGCTTGCTTGAAATCGTCGCCCAGCACCGCCGTCATGGCAGTTTCGATGAAGCCCGGCGCGACTGCGTTGCACGTAATGTTGCGCGAGCCGACTTCGCGGGCGATGGCCATGGTCAGGCCGATCAGCCCGGCTTTCGAAGCCGCGTAGTTGGCCTGGCCCGCCTGGCCCATCTGACCAAACACACTGGTGACGTTAATGATGCGTCCCCAGCGCTGCTTGAGCATGGAACTGATGACCTGCTGGATGCAAAGGTAAGCGGAGGTGAGATTGGTCTGGAGCACGGCGTCCCAGTCGGCGCGCTTCAAGCGCATGACGAGCTGGTCGCGCGTAATGCCGGCGTTGTTGACCAGAATGTCGATCTTGCCGAATTGTGCGACGGCGGCCTTGACGGCGGACTTAATCTGCTCTTCGTCGGCTACGTCGAGCGGGAAGGCGGCCGCTTGACCTCCGGTGGCGGTGATTTCGCTGACGAGTTCGTGCAGCTTTTCCTGATTGCGGGCGGCGACGGCGACCGCCGCACCGTCTTTGGCCAGGCGGAGGGCGCAGGTGCGTCCAATGCCTTGCGAGGCGCCGGTGACGAAGGCGACGTGGCCGGAAAGGGACATGAGGGTCTCCCGGTTGTTGAGTGGAATGACTGCGGAACGCTGAATTATACTCGCCGGTACGGCAGATGCGAGTGAGGTGCTAGTAGAGAGGGAGCCACACGTGGATCTGATTCTAGGTGCTGGATCCGCAGGGATCGGGGTGGTCCTAATCTGCTGGGCTGGTTCTTTGTCTATTCGTTACAACGCCTGGACAAATCGCGTGCGAGAGCGTCACCCGAACTTCAACCCGCCGGCTACTCCCGAGTGGCGGGCGCGGAATACGAAGATCATGACTGTTATGTTTCGCGCTGCTGGCGTGTTTTTCATTCTGATTTCGATCGCGCACCTATTGCCGCTCGTCAGCACAAAGCCACACTGAAATGCGAGTTCACCTCACAGCTACAATCGCATTGCGAATCCACAAGCCCGACGATTAACATTCCAGCACTCATGGCTCAGAATGCGGCGAATGAAGTTATCGTGATGCCCGATCCCTCCAACAAGAACGCAGCGCCCGTTGTACCCATTTCCGGCGGGTCGGGACACCGGTCGACGCAGCGAGCGTCGGCGGAGAAGCCGGCTGCCGAGAATGCGCCGCCGGTGGCAAAATCCGCGCCCGAAGGGTCTTTCGCGCCGTCAGCCGAACCTGCCACCGAAGTCTTCGCCGTTTTCGGTGTCGAGCCGGAGATTCAGGCCTATGCGATGGCGAAATACTCGCGGTCTGCACTTTCAATGAAAGAGTCGCTGCGCGAGATCAGTTCGCAGAAGGCGGAGAAGTTTCTCAACACCTTTTATTTCCAGTACGGGCATCGTTCGATTGCCGACCTGGCGCACATTGCGCTGGCGGTTGAGCGGTTGTCGATTCTGGCGGCGATCGAGTTAGCCGACGAGCAGCGCTGGGATGGGCAGGAGCGGTCGACCCGCTATCAGGATTTTAAAAAGAGCGGATACTACACGCCGGATTTCGGCGCGGACGACGAAGCGCGCAAGCTCTATCGCGAGACACTCGACTTCCTGTTCGCCGAGTACGAAGCGCTCTCGGCGCACATGACCGAGTATCTGATCAGCATCACGCCGAAGCCGGCTGACATGAAGCAGGAGACCTACGAGCGAACGCTGAAGGCGCGGGCGTTCGACATCACGCGCTATCTGCTGCCGCTGGCCACGAACACTTCTCTTGGGGAGATTGTGAATGCGCGCACGCTGGAGATGCAGGTTGCGCACCTGCTGTCGCATACGCACAAAGAAGTACGTACTCTGGGCGAGTCGCTGAAGAAGGCGGCGACGGGAGCGGCTTATAACGTTAATGCCGATTCACTGCGCGAGCTGGTGGAGCAGATTCGGGCGGCGAATCCGGAGCTGGGCGCGCGGGCGGAGCAGGAGTTGCTGCGCGAGGTGCGCGTGGCGCCGACGCTGGTGAAGTATGCCGATCCGAACGAGTATGAGATGGCCACGCGGCGCGAGTTGCGGCAGGCCGCGCGGGAACTGATGCGGCACGAACAGCTGGCGCCGTCGAAGGCGATTGTGGATCTGCTCGACGACGAGCCGCTGGAAGTGGAAATCGCGACGACGCTGCTCTACGAGCACTGCCATCATTCCTACCGGCAGATTCGGCAGGCGGTGCAGGTGGCGGGCGAGCGGCGGCGGCGCGAAATTATCGACCTGGGCCTGCGGCATCGCGGCCGCCACGACGAAATGCTGCGCGCCTTCCGCGCCGGGCAGCAATTCCGTTTCGACATTCTCATGGATACGGGCGGCTTCCGCGATATGCACCGGCACCGGCGCTGCATTCAGGTGATGCAGCAGTCAACCACGCAGCACGGCTACGAGATGCTGATGGACCTGGAAGATGCGGGCGTGCGTCCTCGATTTGACGCCGCGATGCGGCGGGCGCAGACGGCTGTGGAGAATTTGGCGGCTCGCAAGACCGCCGAGGCGGAAGAAAATTCGCAATACGCGATTCCGCTGGCGTTCAAGAAGCGCGCGCTGTTCAAGATGGACTTCGCCGAGGCCGTTTACATCGCTGAGCTGCGGACAACGCCGGCGGGGCATGTTTCGTATCGCAATGTGGCCTACGCGATGTATGAAGCCGTGGCGCGGAAGTATCCGGCGCTGGCCAAGTACTTCCGCGTGCACGATGTGACGGCGCCGGTGGATTTGCTGCAGAGATAGGCACCTCCGGGAAGGGCACGGCTTCAGCCGTACCGCGTGGGTTCGCGAACAAAGTGGGCTTTAGCCCCTGAGGCCAGCCCGTCCAGCCCAATTCGGGACGTTTT
>JASHPH010000053.1 GCA_030038255.1 Candidatus Sulfotelmatobacter sp.
CAGATCGAGAAGCTGTGATGCCAACACGCGACAGAGGAACCCGAGGCGGGCTTGCAAAACTTAAGATGATGGACCGATGGTCCGTACTATTCGGCTCGGATTCCGACCATCAATCCGGCTGGTCCTGGCACAGGCAGCCGGTGCACATCCGAGAAGCCTGCGCCTTGCAACCAACTTGTGAATTCCGGCTCGCTATAGCTGCTGCCGGCCTGCGTTCCGACCAGCATGTTCAACGAGAACAAGGCAGCGAAGCGCGGGGCTGTCTTGCTCGGCTCCAGAATGAAGTCCTGCACGACAACCCGGCCCTTTGGAGCCAGCGCATTGTAAACGCGGCGGAGCAATTTGCGGTTCTCGTCGGGAGAGAACATGTGGCAGATGGCCGACAGCAAAATCAGGTCGAAATTCTCACCCAGTGGATCTTGCCGCATATCTCCGATCCGCGTCGTGATGCGGTCTGCAAGTCCGGCGTTACGAATAAATTTCTGGGCCAGAGCAACGACATCGCCCTGGTCCAGAATTTCGGCGTGCAGCTCGGGCAACGCTCGTGCCAAAGCGATGGAGTACGCTCCTGATCCGCCGCCCAGGTCCAGCATGCGCCTGACTCTCGCAACACCGACGGCGTTTACCACTGCGGCAGCGCGCTCTTTGGCGTTCCGGTCCATCGCGGCGATGAATGCTGTCACCGAATTCTGGTCGCGACCATCTTTTTTGACCGAGGTGCCAGCCTGCACGCACTCCGTCAGTGTCGACCATCGATGCCAGAGGTTGGCTGTATGCATCAGAGCCGGACGCGCATTGTCGCGAGCGCCGTCTGAGAAGAAACGCGCGCTCACGGGAGTCCTGAAGAACGTTCCATCCCTTTTTTCGAGCAGCTTCAGGCTGACAAGCGTATTCAGCAGCATCTCGGTGGCTCGGGAATCGCAATGAATCTTCTGGGCCACCGTTTCTGCGGAGGCCCCGGCGCCGACGGCCGTGAACACATCCAGCTCCAACGCCGTGAGCACCGCCCGGCTGGGCATGAAGCCTCGAATCATCTCATTGAGATCGTCGGGAAGAATGCCCGCTTCGTCTCGCGCTCGAACCATCGCCCGATAGCGGTCCCGATGTTCCTTCGCTTGTGCGTTCATTGCGGGCAAGTCGCACCAAGCGAGTCGCGAAACTACCTGCCCTGAACGCAAATGAGAATTGACGATTTCAGGAACGTCTTCTTCTCGTACTTTGTGGTACCAGACGCCTTCCGGGTAGGTGATCAGGACAGGTCCGTCATCACACAAGCCAAGGCAACCGCAGGTCGTGAGCTGAACCTCATCGTCCAGTCCTTGTGCGGTCAATTCATGTTCCAAGGCCTGCAAGACTCGCAACGAGCCGTTGCCGGGGCAACAGGTTACTCCCTCCGCTTTGGCCTGCGTGCAAACGAATATATGCTGACGAAACGGCTCCATATGCTTTCTGCTCCACACACTAACTCGGTAACGGCGGTCTTACGCGCATGACCGCGTTCGTGAGACCGTGCCCAACAACACAGAGCTTACGCGGCCCTCATTCGGATGGGCTCTGGCATCGTCGCCGTCTTCTTCAACCTCATAGTCCTCGCGCGCTGCGCGTTGCTGAGGAAGGGCGACGAGTTAACGTCGGAATCGACAGCTGCGCTCAGCAGCTGGCCCTGGCCGCGAATGACTGTACCTAGAACCTGCGAAACCAGTACTACCAAGACCGCGCAGGCAATAAACGAGGCAAACACTACGGGGAAGCCGTGGTGCTCTGCCGGATTCAATAGAAATTCGACGAGAGATGCTACGAGAATCACACCTCCCACCACGATGCCGGCGAACCATATGGACTCACCGAAAGCAATTTCCTTTTCCGCAGCGCGATAGGAGTTTTGATAGCGCTCGATGGCAGCGACTGATTCATACGTTTCGCTTGTAAGAGTTGCTGCAGTACTCATAGGAACCTCCTTCTCGATCCAGGAACGGCTCAGAGCAAAGGGGAATCATCCCCCTCCCGATGCGGCAGCTTCGTTCCCGGACGATGACTTGTTTCCGCAGGCCGGGCGAACCATTCTGCGGGCGTATTCCTTCGAACGTCTTGCTTTGTGGGAGCTGACTTTGCCGGCTGTCTTCGGCGAGCCAATACCCTGGCAGCAGTTACCTCTGACAGAGCTTCCCCCCGATTTGAAAAGTGTCTCTGCACGATCTCTCCTTTCGTCCCCGGTGGCAATGCCTGTTCTGAACGCACTGCCTTGACTCACTTGCCCGTCGATTGCGGGCTGCTCGTTGGAGGTGATGCCTGCTTTATCGCTTGTACCCAATCTTGCGCAGCAGGTCGTGCCGCCATGCAATGTCGGCGTCCGCCTCGACGGCTTTCGGCGAGCTCCCGTCAATCACGCCCAAGACTCCGCGACCTTGTTCGCTCTGAGCAACAATCACCTGAACTGCGTTGGCAGTGGCGCAGAAAATCGAGCACACCTCGGGAACATTGCGAATAACGTGTAAGACGTTAATGGGATAAGCGTTCTGCATCACGAGGACAAAAGTATGTCCCGCTCCCAAGGCCTGAGCATTGCGCACCGCGCAATCGCGCAACTTCTGGTCGTTTCCCTCCGAACGAGTCAGGCACGCGCCTGAACTTTCGTTAAAGGCCATGCCGAACTTGGCCTGTGGAGCAGTCGTGCTCATCGCTTCATAAAGGTCTTCGACAGTCTTGATGAAATGCGACTGACCCACAATGATGTTGGCATCAGCGGGAAACTCCATGGGCACGGCCTTGATCTCCAACATGCTTAGCCTCCGCTTTGTCAGGCAATCCGCTTGCGATCACTGTGTACGCGTTCCAGATAACGGCCTGTGCGTAGATCCACGCGCACCCATTCGCCCGTCGCAATGAATAGCGGGACGCGGATGGAAACATTGTTTTCGAGCTTTGCCTCTTTCCAGGCGCTGTCCTGTTGGGAATGCGAGGGTGGGGCGGTATCGACGACGCGAGCTTCCACAGTGTCGGGCAACAGGGCACTAATCGGCTTGCCTTCAAAAAAGTCGAGAGGCACCATCGCACCCGACTGCAGAAAGTTCACCACGGGTCCGAGGATTCCGTCACTTACCTCGACCTGTTCGAACGTGTTGGGATCCATGAATGTGCAGGCATCGCCTTCATGAAATAGAAATTCCATGTTCCGCCGTTCGACCTGCAGATCTTCCAGGCGCTCTTGCGGGCGGAAACGCGCTTCCCACAATCGTCCGCTCTTCACGTTGCTTAGCTCTGCTTTGACTACGCCGCCCAGCTTCGCAGCCGCGGCCTTCGCCTCTACCTGCAGGACCCGGTAGACCTGCCCCTCAACCCGGACCACCATTCCCTCAGTCATCTCCGATGCAGTCACCATGGCGCTCTCCGATAAGGAAGCAACGTTCCCGCTACAAACCCGACACAACTTTGATCCATTCTTCGGCCTCAAGCCGCAACAGGGCGCGGCCTGTCTTCCGGCGCCTCGATGTCCTCCAGTTCCTGCTTCCGATGCAGAAATACATAAACAGCGAGAAGGGTCAAAACCAACAACGCGAGGATCATCACTATCAGTGCAAAAGCGACCGTGCTGCGAATCGGACCCGTGATTTCCTTGGTTTGCTGGCTGGCGAGCACGATCCAGGGCAGATTCGCGTAAGCCTCTTTTAGCCCCGTATCGGCGAATGCGATCACGTAGGACTCGCGGTTCGACAGCGTGGTGTAGAAGTAGCCCGTTTGTCGGCCTCGCAAGCTGCCGAGAGCGTCGCGGATCGCCGCATACTCCTCTGACTTCATCTTCATCGAGGGGCTGACGCCCGGCGCCTCGATGACGGTGCCGTCGTCCCGCACGATGAACAACCGGCCTGTGCGTCCAATCTGGCGCCGGTTGAGTTGGGCAAATAGCGGCGACATATCCACCGTGGCCGTGACCGCTCCGATGAATCTCCCCGTTCCTTCTTGCAGGATCGGGTAGCTGATGCCGATGTAGTAAAGACGGCTCTGATCGTCATAACGCAGATCCGACACCTGGATGGTGCCGACCCCATCCGAGGAAAGCGCCTGCCAGGACTGCAGGTCGGTCTGAGAATAATGGACAGGGCGATTGGTGGCGGCAACGGTCGATCCCGTGACGTCGAAAACCGTCATCTTCAGCAATGTCGGATTGAGTTCTCGCAGACGCCGTAACTGCTCGGCCAAGTCAGAAGTGAGGATTTGTGCTGACAACTTATCCGTCTCTGAACTTTCCCAGGTTTGGTTGATAGCGCTGATCTTTGCGCGAACCGCTTCTTCCGACAGATGCTCGTATTGGCGGTTCGCCAAGGTCACTGCCTGCACTGGTCCGGGGGTGTTCGCGATCATGCTGACGTCCCGCACGTGCGCCGCGATGTAATCAGACGCAGACTCTGCAGCGGTCAGGGTGAGCGAGCGCAAGTGCTCCCCGTTCAACTGGCGTATGTGGCCATCTCCCTGTAAAGCCACATAGAAGCCGAAAACCGTGACGGGAACGAGAATCAAGATGAGACCGATGAGCAACTTCTGAAGAGATGTATGGAATTCGAGAGTCTCGAGAGGCATAAGGCCCTCCTTCTCGTCGCGAGGGACCACTCGGCGGCAAGATCTCGCGCCGCGTGGGAACTGGTGTGCCTGCGACGGTTATTAACAACCTAACGCTAGCGCTGGAAATCTTTTGCGTCTGTGATGCTCCGCACAGTGCTGAGGGACCAGAGAGTGGCGACGCCCCATCACTTGGATCGTGCAGCGTGATTTCAATCACTGCGTGGGCTACTGCCTCGGATAAGCTGAGTCGTTCGGCCTTTATACGGCCAGATTAGCTACAACCAATCGGGCAGGTCTGAACGATATCGGTCAGTTGGCGGACTACAGGGAAATACCCCTGGAGTCGCTGAGTCCCAGTCTGCAGAAAATGAGAAGGTGAACAACATGAGCCTCAGTCAGCTTGCCAGATCCATCCGAGAGTCGGTCACTCTCAAGCTGAATGAAACCGCCGCTCTGCTTCGCGAGAAAGGAGAGCCGGTCATTCATTTGGGGGGCGGGGAACCGAAAACCAAAGTTCCCATCGATGCCGTAATTAACTGCACGTCACTGCTGAACACGGGGGAAATTCGCTACACACCGCCGGACGGAATTCCTTCACTCAAGAAAGCCATCATCCGATATACGGAAGAGCACTATAAGAAACTCGTTTCGGCGCACAACGTAATCGCATCGGGCGGAGCGAAGCAGGCGCTGATGGTGTTGTTGCACGCCATCCTCGATCCCAAGGAAGAAGTGATCTTTCCCGCGCCTTACTGGGTGAGCTATCCGGAGATGGTGAAGCTCGCGGGAGGAGTTCCGGTTCCGGTAACCGCCGAAGATGGCAGCTTTTGCCCGACCGTGAAAGAGATCGCAGACGTAGTCAGCTCCTACACCAAGGCCATCATCATCAACAGTCCGAACAATCCGTCGGGAGTCATATACTCGAAGGACTTCGTACAGGAAATGGTGGAGTTCTGCGAGAAAAAGAGCATTTACCTCATCATGGACGACATTTACAACCGGCTGGTGTTCAACGGTAAGAGCGCGCCCATCTGCTACGACTTCATGAAGGCACCGTTCGAGCAATCCAAGCTGATCGTCATCAACGGCGTTTCAAAAATGTACGCCATGACCGGCTTCCGCATCGGCTGGGCGATTGCCAACGAAGAGCTGATTACGGCGATGGCCACCATCCAGTCGCAGCAGACTTCAGGGCCATCGGCGCCGGCGCAATGGGCAGCCGTTGGCGCGCTCAACGGAGTGCAATCCTCCATCGACAGCCTGCGGCTTACTCTGGAGAACAATCGCACCGTCATGCTGGACCGGCTCAAAGCCTTCGACGGCGTAAAGGTGCATGCGCCAGATGGCACCTTCTACTGCTTCCCGGATTTCAGCGCTTATATGAAAGATTCGCAAAAGCTCTCCAAACTCTTGCTCGACGAAGTTCGCGTTGTCACTGTGCCGGGCAAGGAATTCGGTTTCGAAGGCCACCTGCGGCTCAGTTATTGCGGAACGGTCCGCGATATCACGGAAGGTTTGGATCGCATCAAGTGGGCACTGGACCCGAACTCGCCGAACGAACTGTATCTTGGCGACCGCAAACTGGTGAGGGAGTGGGTATGAACATCTATCTGGATGTCCAATCTCCTGCTGTTAAAGAGGCCGGAAAACTGGCCAGCGCGTACGGACTGCAGAATCACGGACTCGTGAACCTCCGGCGCGTGTATTGGAATCTGCCCACACCGGCCCTGTACGAGGAGAGCATCTTTCGCTCCGAGGGAAGCCTGTCGCATCTCGGACCGTTGGTGGTCAGCACCGGCAAGCACACGGCGCGGGCGGCGGCCGACAAGTTCGTGGTGCGCGAACAATCCACCGAAGGGAAAGTCTGGTGGGGTCAGTACAACCGTCCCTTCACCGGAGAAAGCTTCAGCGCGTTGCTGACTCGCTTGCAGGGTTACCTGCAGGGGCGCGATGTGTTTGTGCAAGACTGCTTTGCCGGCGCCGACCCCGAGCATAGCCTTCCCATCCGCATCATCACGCAGAAAGCCTGGCACAGCCTGTTTGCGCGCACCATGTTCTTGAAAAATCGCAACCAGGACGCGCTCCAACACCACATCCCCGAGTTCACGGTCATCGCCGTGCCATCCTTCCAGGCATCGCCCATGGTCGACGGCACGCGCACGGAAACGTTCATCATCATCAACTTCCGCGAGCGGCTGGCCATCATTGGAGGCACAAGCTACGCCGGCGAGATCAAGAAGACCATTTTTACAGTCCTGAATTTTCTGCTGCCGCTGGAAGGCATCCTGTCGATGCACTGCTCGGCTAACGTAGGCGCGGAAGGTGACGCCGCCATTTTCTTCGGACTGTCGGGCACAGGCAAGACCACTCTCTCTGCCGATCCCAAGCGCCGCCTCATCGGCGACGACGAGCACGGCTGGAGCGATAACGGCGTGTTTAACTTTGAAGATGGTTGTTACGCCAAGGTCATTCGTCTTTCGCCAGAAGCCGAGCCACAGATTTACGCCTGCACCCGCAGATTCGGAACGGTCCTGGAAAACGTAACCTTCGACCCAGTGTCGAGGCGACTCGATTTGAACGACTACTCTGTAACCGAAAACACGCGCGCCGCGTATCCACTCTCCTACATCGAAAATTGCATGCCCGAGAAGCGCGCCGGCCATCCCAAGAACGTGATCTTCCTGACCTGCGATGCTTCTGGCGTCATGCCCCCGATCTCGAAGCTCAATCCAGACCAGGCGATCTACCATTTCATTTCCGGATACACCAGCAAGATCGCGGGCACCGAGATTGGGCTCGGTGTGGAACCGGAAATTACTTTCAGCACCTGTTTTGGTGGTCCATTCATGGTGCACCATCCATTGGCCTACGCGGAGCTCCTGAAGAAGAAAATCCAGAAGCATGGAGCCAACGTATGGCTGGTGAACACAGGCTGGACCGGCGGTCCGTTCGGCATTGGCAAGCGCATCAGCATTCATCACACACGCGCGCTGCTCAACGCCGCGCTCAGCGGCTCCCTGCTTCAGGTGCGATACAAGAAAGACCCGGTGTTCGGATTCGAAGTGCCTGTAGAATGCGAAGGTGTGCCGTCAGTAATTCTGGACCCGGCGAATACATGGCCGAACCGGGACGACTATTTCAGCAAATACGACGCGCTCGCGGCCCGGTTCATCGAGAATTTCAAACTGATGATGGCGGAATGCCCCGAGCACATCCTTGAAGCCGGACCCAAACGCCTGGTAGAGGCCGCGGTCCACTAAGGACGCGTCGGAAGAACTCGTGCTGAGCTGAGGCGGCCGGGGCCATAGCGTCCCCAGCGCTATGGCGCAATCAGATCCCAAACGGTTGCCTCAGAGCCGAGCACGGAAAGTTGCTGCATCACGCCGAGGGTGTCCCACTCCTGCCACTCCTCCACAATTTTTCCGTCGGCGATGCGATCGATGCTGATGCCGGAACCGGTCCACTGCTTGCCCGACGGGATCAGCCCCATGAATGTCCCAGTCTGCGTGCCGATAAACGTCCAGCGGGTGACGACCTTGTCGTCTTCAGCGATTTGATCTTCAACGTTCCAGCGTCCATCCGGAAAAGCGGTAAAGAGCCCGATCAGAAATTGGCGGTGAAGCTCATTTCTGAGTTCCCCGACGGCGGGAGCGTGATAAACAACGTTGGCATAAAACTCCGGATAAAGGGCTGCGTCACGCGGGTTCAAACAGTCGTCAAAGAGCCGTCGAATCAAAACCTTGTTGGCTTCACTCATATGATTCTCCTTTTTCTTCGCAACCAGGTCGCCTGATTCTTAGTTCAACTCACCCACAACCCGCTGCACTTCGCGTAAGATCGTGCCGTCTCTGGCAACGCCCGCGAGGCGATTGATGTCGTCGTGAAGCGGCCGGTCTTCATCCAGCTTCTTCACGTAGGTCCGGATCACTTCATACGCGGCCCGGGTCGCAGGCGCAGGCTTGACCGGATGCCGAAAATCAAAGGCTTGCGCCGCCGCCATCAGCTCGATGGCAACTATGTGCCACGCATTCTCGATGATCTGCCGGGTCTTGATGGCCGTGGTCATCCCCATCGAAACGAAGTCTTCCTGATCGGCGGCTGCGGGGATGGACCCAGTTGCGGCGGGATGGCACAGCACGCGATTCTCGCAGACCAATGCGCCTGCCGTGTATTGCGTCAGCATTAAGCCAGAGAACATCCCGGCGCCCTTGGTCAGAAATGGAGGAAGTCCGACCGAGAGATGAGGATTCATCAGTCGATTCAACCTTCGCTCTGAAAGAGCCGCGACGGTAGTCACCGACATACCCAGCAGCTCCAATGCAAAAGCCATCGGCGTGCCCTGGAAATTCGCGCCGGTCAGCACAAGTTTTTCGCCGGGGAAGAAGGTGGGATTGTCGGCCGCATGATTGAGTTCGATCTCGAGCATGTAGCGAATCCATTTAAACGCCTCGCGAGCCGCGCCGATCACCTGCGGGCTCGAACGCAAGGAATATGCATCCTGAACTTTTTTGCCAGGCAGCTTGAGGAGCTCGGATCCTTCTGTAAGCCAGCGAACGTTCTCGGCACACTCCTGTGCGCCGGGGTATCCACGCACGCAATGGATACGCTCGTCGTAGGCCTGCATGTTGGCATTCAGAGCCTCCAGCGTCATCGCGAGGGCGACTTCCTGAGTTCTGAGCCACCGTTCCGCGTCATAAAGCTCGAGACAACCCATCCCGCTGATGAAGTTCGATCCATTGATGGCAGCAAGCCCGTCTCTTTCGCGGAATACAATCGTAGGAATTCCTGCCTCGGCCATTCCTTCTTTCGCCGGCAGTCTCTTGCCCTTGTAAAACACCTCGCCTTCGCCCATGAGCGTGATCGCCATCTGCGCCATGGGAGAAAGATCTCCGCAAGCGCCAACCGATCCCTTCTGGCACACGACCGGCGTCACACCCCGGTTGAGCATCTCGATCTGCGTGCGCACAATCTCCAGTCTTATGCCGGAATGCCCCCAGCAGTGAGTGTTCAGGCGAGAAAGCATCGCCGCGCGCACGTTTTCCTCACTGGCGGGTTCGCCGCATCCGGCGGCATGGGAATACAGCAAAAACTTCTGATATTTTTCAACCTGCTCGGAAGTCAACACGACCTCCGACAACTCGCCAATTCCCGTATTTACCCCATACATAATTTCGCGAGCCCGAATCTTGCCTTCGAGAAGCTCGCGGCACTGATTGATCCGGTCGATTGCGTCGGGGTGCAGGTCAACGGGCCGGCGCTCGCGGGCAATCGCCGCGACGTCCTCAATGGAGAGGGAATGCCCATCCAGAACAACGGGACGCTGCAGATGCTTCGTCTCGCGCGCTTCTTCGTGCAACACCTGGGTCATGGCAGTTCTCCGCGACTTCTATTCGTCTTCACCCGGAGTTAACCACTCCCATCCAGCCCGATCAATGACCGCAATCACAGCCCCGGGTGAGTCCAGAACCGCACTTACTGCAGCAAGGGAATACAATGAACGGTAGGAAATCCAAGCGCTGAGGTGGGCTATGCAGGATATCCCAATTACCGCCCACGCCTATTCTTCTCTGTCGTCCCCCTATCCACAAGATGAATGGATCGACCGTGTTTCTGATCTGGGAATTTCAATTCCGCTTTCGGCGATTGCTGCGGCACCGACCGATCGCCGGACATTTCTGAAAGCAGCGACGCTTCCGTGTCTGGCAGCTTGCGCCGCCGTTTGTCTGCGGAGCAAACCGGCGCACGGTTTGGCGGCATTGTCCGCGACCGAAGACGACGCTCAGTTTCGCGTTGAGGCAAGGTTCTACGAGAAGCTGCCCGGCAAGACTGTGCGTTGCCACCTGTGTCCGCGTGGCTGTGTCGTCGCCAGTGGTGAGCGGGGGCATTGCCGCATCCGCGAAAACCGCGGCGGAACCTATTATTCGCTGGTGCACTCGCGTGTGTGTGCCGCGCATGTCGATCCGATCGAGAAAAAACCCTTCTTTCATTTCCATCCGGGCATCGTTGCGTTTTCGCTTGCGACGGTAGGCTGCAACGTGACCTGCAAATTCTGCCAGAACTGGGAAATTTCGCAGGCCAAGCCGGAAGAACTACCCGCACGCTATATGCCGCCCGCGGACGTGGCATCGTTGGCCAAACAGAACCAGTGTCCGGCGGTGGCTTTCACCTACAGCGAGCCGACGGTGTGGAACGAGTTTGTGACCGACGCAGCCGATGCCGCTCGCGACCAGGGATTGAAAGCCGTTGTCGTGTCAAACGGATTCATTCAGCAGGAGCCGCTGAAACGGCTTTGCCGCCATGTCGACGCTATCAAGATCGACATGAAAGCATTTTCAGCAAAGTACTACCGCGAGGTAGTGGACGGCGAGCTTCAAACCATTCTGGATGCGCTGGTGACGACCCGCAAAGAAGCGAAGTGGATGGAGATCGTCCACCTGGTCGTTCCCACGCTGAATGACGGCGATGCCGAATTCCACGATCTTGCCAAGTGGATCAAGGCCAATCTGGGCAATGACGTTCCCATTCATTTCACGCGCTTTCATCCGATGTTTCTGCTCAAGAACTTGCCGCCGACCCCGGTCGAAACACTGGAACGCGCCAAGGCGATCGCCGATGCCGCAGGCTTGCAGTACGTTTACGTCGGCAACGTGCCCGGCCATCCTGCCGAGAACACCTATTGCCCGCAGTGCCACAAACTGCTCATCGAACGGGCCGGGTTCACGGTGACGCAGAATCACATTCGCAAGGGAAAGTGCGAATACTGCCAGCATCTGATTCCCGGAATATGGAGCTGACGCAGTAACCGAATTGGAGTTCTTATGAAGGCAAAGCTTGGAATCACGCTGTTGACGGCAATTCTTTGCCTGGTTGCTTGCTCGTGGCTTGCGGCCAGTCCGCCTGCTAAATCAGAGCAAGTCCGGCAAGCGGCGGTCGCAGGAGCGTTCTATCCCGCCGATCCCAACGAGCTCGCCGCCATGGTCGACAAATTCGTGGCGCAGGCGAAAGTACCCACGCAGAAGGAAGAAGTTGTCGCGCTGGTCGCGCCTCACGCTGGCTATCCGTTTTCCGGCGCAGTCGCGGGACATAGCTATGCACTGATAAAAGGACGGCCAACCCATCGGGTCGTGGTGATTGCGCCTTCTCACTTTGAGGCGTTTTCCTTCACCTCGGTCTATGACGGCGACGCTTACGCCACTCCACTCGGGGAAGTTCGCGTGGACAAAGAGTTCGCCCGCAAGCTCGTGAGCTTGAATCCGGAAATTCAACTCTCCAGCCAGGGCCATGTCCCAACTGCAGCCGGTGGCGAGCACGCTCTGGAAGACCAGTTGCCGTTCTTGCAACGAGTGCTGGGAGATTTTCAGCTTGTGCCGATCGTTATGGGCGAGCAAAGCTATCAGGCGAGCCGCGCTCTGGGTGTTGCGCTGGCAGAACTCATTCGGGGAACCGACACTCTGATCGTTGCCAGCTCCGATCTGTCGCATTACCACCCATACGATGAGGCAGTCAAAATCGATGGAAAGACGCTGAACGCGATTGGTGAATTCGACTACCTCACGCTCTCTGACAATCTTGCGACCCGCACTTGGGAAGCGTGTGGAGGCGCTCCGATTGTTGCCGCCATGATCGCGGCCGAGCGTTTAGGGGCCACGCGCGCGCAGGTGATCAAGTATGCCAACTCGGGCGACGTGACTGGCGACCGCAGCCGCGTGGTTGGATACGGTTCGGTCGCATTTTTCAAGGAAGCGAACGCTGGCCGTACTGAAATGCCCAAGTTCTCTCTCACGTCGGCAGAGAAAAGACAACTGATGGAGATCGCCCGAAAGTCGGTCGAATCTGCCGTGAAGGAACACAACGCTTACCCGCTTCCTGCGAATCTGCCCGCCACCTTGATGCAGGATCGAGCCGCATTCGTCACGCTCAAGGAAAACGGCGAGCTTCGCGGCTGCATCGGATACACGGAGGCAGTACAACCGCTGGCAGAAACGGTCCGCGATGTCGCCGCCTACGCTGCCCTGCGCGACCCGCGTTTTCGTCCCGTGGCTCCCAGCGAATTGCCTCAAATCAAGTACGAAATCTCCGTTCTCTCTCCGTTGCGGCACGTTGCCAATACCAATCAGATCAAGGTCGGCGAGCACGGACTCTTGATCGTGAAGGGGCACACGCGCGGAGTGCTGCTGCCGCAGGTTGCGACCGAGCAACACTGGGATCGCGATACCTTCCTCGATGAGACCGCGATGAAAGCGGGATTGCCGGCGAAGGCGTGGCGAGAAAACGATGCCGATCTCTTCTCCTTTACGGCCGTGGTGTTTGGAGAAGCAGAGATGTCACGCCCATTCATGCCGAATGAAGCGCCCGTCTGGCCCAGCCCACCTGCGCGGCCAGGACAGCCGGCACCAGGTTCGCCGCCGCAATAAAGATGGCGGCTTTGAGAAAACCGAAGAGCGGAATCAGAAACGCGCTCAACACCAGCGCGCCCACGCACGCCCCAATCAGATCCACCGCATAGAGTACTCCCATGCTTGTCCGGTGTGCTGCCGCATCCACAAAGAAGACCTCGCTGGCGAGCGCGAATTCATAACCTCCAAGCGCACCTGCACACAAAGCCAGAGCAGGGAAAAGAATTTGGCTCGCCAGAATAAGCATGTTCGGATTTCTCACGCCAGCAAAGGAATAGAGGAATAGATACAGAAAAACCGGAGATAACGCCGCGAGAATTTGCAAGACCGCCAACTGCATCAGGCCCACAGGCAATGCGATCGCTCTTGAAGAGCGGCTGCTCACTCGCAAACGGCCCCAACTCCCCAGAGCCATGCCCGTCATGAAAAGAGCAATCAAGATCGCCAGCCGGTGGTAGACGTACCCGTAAATAGCCTGGAAACCCAGCAAGAGGAGGACTTCCAGGCCGATCATTGTGAGCCCTGTAAGCGCGACGCAGAAGCCGACGCTTCCACGAACGCGAGCAGCACCTCTCGGCCACCAGGTAATCGCCGCCGCAATAACGAGCAGAAAAACGACAGCCCACTCCACAAGCCGACGAAATCGAATTTGCGCGATGGTCTCGAAAACCCGCTGATACTCGCGGTTAAACTGCGTGCTCCAGAGCTCGACGTCGAAGTAGTAGGCGATGGGAGCTAGATCACGATTGAGCGGCGTGTCACCACGCGGTTGAATGTTCTGATCGAGGTCGGCCACGCGGTCCGGCATCATGCGAAATGGAATGTAGTATTCGCGCACGTAGCTGGTCTTGAGATGCCGCTGCCGAAGGCGTAGGAGAAGCTCAGACGAGTCAGCGGCCAGAACGCCCGGCCGCTTGGCCGCGAAGAAATGCACGATGTCGCCGGGAATCGTCTGAACCACCGGAAAAGCCTGGTTCAGCGATTTGACGATGCAGCGCAGAAAGGCGCTCAGGTCGGGGCTCAGGTATTCTTCCGCGGCGTGCAGCTGAAAGGCGAAGACTCCGTCATCGGCAAGCTTCTCCGCCGCCTCGCGGAAAAAATCTGCAGTATAGAAGCGGTTCAGCTGGGCGGTCTGTGGAGCGGGCAGGTTCACAATAATGACGTCAAAAACCTGGGACGTTGATTTTAAGTACAGTCGTCCATCCGCATGGTGGACGTGCACGCGCGGGTCGGTGGCGGCTGTGTTCCATTGTTCCGGAAAGTGTTTTTCCGCCAAGTCCAACACGGCAGGATCGAGTTCAACGTAATCCACCCGTTCGAGACTGGAATGCTGCAAAGCCTGCTGCAGGCTTCCGCCGGCGCCGCCCCCAATAAGAAAAAGACTCTTGGGCGCCGGATGCTCAAGCAGTGCAAAGTGCACGGCTTCCTCGGCGGCGGCCGGATCTGGCGCGTTGAACATCAACAGTCCGTTCTCCAGCAGGCTGCGAATTCCGCCAGTTTCTACGACGGCCAGGTTGCCGTATACGGAGTTGCGAGTATCCATCAGCTCAAAGCCGGGCCACAGGCGAGAGACGGAGATGGCTTCCAGGCGGCGGCCTTCCGGCACACCCGCGACGATCCACGCGACCAACAAAATCGCGCATGCGGCAAGTTGATGCGATTGGCGTCGCAAGATCAACGCAGCTACACTCATCAAATTCAGCGTGCCCACCAGGAATGCAATCTGCAGCGAGTCAAGAAAGCGGAGCAAAACGAGGCTTGCCAGGATTCCTCCAACTGCAGATCCGGCTGCTTCGAGCAGATACATCGAGTTCACAGCGACCGTAGTCGAAGATCCGGATTCGCATTCATGCAACCGGCTGCCCGCGACAAATGCCCATCCCGATACGGCGCAGAAACAACTCAACGTGAACAGGCAGATCAGAAGAATCGGAGCAGGTCCCAGAACTTCGCCGGGAAAAGCGTGAAACACGCCCCGAGATGCACGCACAGTGAAAACAGTCGCCGGCAACAAAAGCGCGAGCAACGTCTGCAGCACTGCCATGAGCTTTGCCGGATGCGATGTCCGGGCCGCGAACCCGCCGAGCAGGCTGCTGCCCAGCGCGGTCCAGAGGAGCCAGGAGGCGAGCATCACTCCGAGAGAGATTTCGTTGCCGTAGGAAACCACCATCAACTCGCGCAGAAGAACGATCTGCGCGGTAGTCGCGGTGAAACCGATCAGGGCCAGAATGACGGGAAGCTTCAAGGCTGGGCGGCGTGCTGCCGAGAGTGGCGATCCCAAGTTCACAGCAAGATCATCAGAGTTCAACGCTTCCGGGCGATCCTGCGAGAGACTATTTTGCGGTCATCGATCGCAGTTGTCGGATGAAGGCTTCTGCGTCTAACTGTGTACCGCTCATTGGAATGGTTGCCGCCAGTTGAAAAACAGCGTCATCCAGCGTGGTGCCGTGTTGCCATTCCGCAAGAAGACCTTGCCTGTACAGCGCTCGGAGTTGACTGTGGCGCAGCCACACAGCGGGAAGATTCGCACCTGGACTGCAAGCGTGGACCATTAAGTCAATGCTTATTACGCCGTTTTTGCCGCAATAGCGCTTGGCCCGCTCGACGCACAACTCATGCAGCGCCCTCAGGTCCGGCTCCTCGACCGGTGGTATGCCAGCGCCATCCTCTGCCTCTTTAATGAAGACCCGGAACGACTGCAGCAGGTCGACCCGCTCATCACTCATTTGCGTGACCACAACGGAAATTATAGACCCAAAGAAGGACGCTAATATTAATCGGCAACTGCCCAACAATAAACCCTGCGGATGCCGTGCGGTTGACAGGTCGATTTGACGGCCTGAAACTGAAAGCGGCTCGCACCTCCCCCTGAGGACTCACCAATGCGACGGCTGACCAAGAAAGAGATCCTCGAGACACCTTTGACTTTGCCGGAGTTGTACCAACTCACCGAAGAAGCACTGGCGGACTTACCCAAGCCTCCCTGTGCGGCCAGAACATGCAATGGATGTTGTTGGTCTCCGCCGACGATCACCGATGTTGAATTTCAACACATTCAGGACAACGTTCGGATTGCGGAAGTCGCGCCGGCCTCCGAGCCCTGGTGTCGTTTTTATGATGAGAAAACTGGCGCCTGTCGGATTTACGCAGTTCGCCCGCTCGAGTGCCGTCTGGTGGCAGTGCTGGACACACATCGGTTCATGTATTGTGCCCCAGCGGCCCACCCTGAGCCGATGCCGCCTTGGGCCACTCTCTTACGGGAGCTGCTTTATCGCGTGCTCCATCAGATTGACGGCAAGGGAGGGGAAGCGCACATTAACACGCGCTTCGATCGCGCCGTCAGAGAACTCTCCGGTCATTCTGTGAAGTCAGTGTCCGACACGCCGCTGCGATCATGGCTGAGCCGCGCTCTGTTGGGGTTTTCCTTCAGGTTGGTTCAAATTGCGCGGCGGCTGACGGTGCCACCAACTTCTGGACACAACCAGGCGCAGTCCTCCGCTTCCGCGAAGCCGCA
>JASHPH010000054.1 GCA_030038255.1 Candidatus Sulfotelmatobacter sp.
GTTAATTAACCAGTTAGTTAGATGATAACACCAAAAGGCGGCATGCAAGAACTATCTCAAGGGTGGTGGTTCCAGCGGAACACCGCCGGGGCAATCTTGCGAAGCAGTTCGCGATCGGTCAACCGCCATTCAGCCCGGCTGCGGGTTAGCTCTTCCCGCCCGCGATTGAAGGCACGAGCAGAACTTCATCGCCCTCCTGGAAGGCGTAGGCCGGTCCGCCCAGAAAACGAATGTCCTCTTCGTTCACGTAGATGTTGAGGAAGCGGCGAATCTGGCCCTTCTCATCGCGCAGGTGAGATTTCAGCTCGGGGAATTTTTCGTCGAGAACGGAGAATAATTCCCCGAGATCCTTCGCCGCGCAGGTTACGGAACCCGTGCCGGACGTGAAGCGCCGTAACGCAGAAGGAATTTGTACAGTGATGGGCATGGCTTGAATCTCCTCAATCAGGCTCCGACGCTGGCGGCTTCCTGCGCCGCGGCGACGACTTCACGCACGTCTGCAACATCCAGTGTCTTCTGCAGATACTGGTCGAACTCCGCCAGCTTGGGTGCAATCGGACGTTCGGTCTGATAAACGCCGGCGAGCACGTCGGTCGTCTTCAATCCGTTGCCGGTGATGCACAGCACCGTCGTCTCTTCCGGGAGAATGCGGTCCTGGCGGTACAGTTTGCCCGCGCAGCCCACAGTCACGCCGCCCGCAGTCTCGGTGAAGACGCCTTCCGTTTCCGCGAGCAGGCGGATCGCATCGATCACCTCCGGATCGCTCACGTCCTCGCTCCATCCGCCGCTGCCTTTGATCGTTTTGATCGCGTAATGTCCGTCGGCTGGATTACCGATCGCGAGCGAGCGCGCAATCGTCGCCGGCTTCTGCGGTTCGATCTCTGTGCTGCCTGTCTTGATCGCCGTTGAAATCGGCGAGCATCCGGTTGCCTGCGCGCCGAAAAACTTTACGTCCTTCGGTTCGACCAAGCCGAGCTTGATCAGTTCGTCGAAGGCTTTTTTGATTTTCGTGATTAGCGAACCGCCAGCCATCGGGCAGACGATGTTATCGGGCAAGCGCCAGCCCAACTGCTCGGCGATTTCGAAGCCGAATGTCTTCGATCCCTCCGCGTAGTAAGGACGCAGGTTCACGTTGACGAAGCCCCAGCGATGCTCGTCGGCAATCTGTGAGCACAGACGGTTGACCTGGTCGTAGTTGCCGGCGATACGCACAACCTTGGCGCCGAAGACGTTCGTGCCCAAAATCTTCGCCGGCTCGAGATCCGCCGGGATGAAAATCCATGCCTTCAGCCCTTCGCGGGCCGCGTGCGCCGCAACCGCGTTGGCCAGGTTGCCGGTCGAGGAACAGGAAACGGTGTCGAAGCCAAAAGCGCGCGCCTGCGCCAGTGCGACCGCAACCACGCGGTCTTTGAAACTCAAAGTGGGCAGGCAAACGGCGTCGTTCTTGATGTAGAGATTCGCCGCTGCGGCGGTCGTCCCCGTCAGTTTTTCGGCGAGATGCGGAGCCTGAAACAGCGGCGTGAAGCCGACCGGCAGCTGCGGTTCAAAGCCCTGGGGGAGGGGCAAAAGCTCGGAGTAGCGCCACATGTTCGGCGGCCGCTGGGCGATGCGCTCGCGACTCAGGGCACTACCGTTGGATCCACGGAGCGAATCGTAGTCGTAAGCGACTTCCAGAGGAGAGAAACACTCATCGCAGATGGAGCGGGGCTGGTTTCCCCAAGTCCGTCCGCATTCACGGCACCGAAGTTCGTAATGAGACATATGAGCTACTCGCTTTCTTGAAAGTTTCAGGGTTTCAGAGGTTTCAAAGTTTCAAGGTCTTCGCGGTCAAGCGGCGACTTCGCGTCTTCGAAACCTTGAAACTTTGCCACTTTGAAACCTGCTTCCAGCGAATAGCTGAGGACGAGCCGGAAAAAGTGGCCATAAAAGCAAATGGCCTCTTTTTCCAGGAAAAGGAAAAGAGGCTCTCGGTTGCAGCTACAGCTCGCAGCCGAATCTCATGTTCCCTGTTTCCAGGAGAGAGTTGGCACCGGCCAATCGCGATATATGATCGCGGTGCGGTTGCCGTGGCGTCTCAGGGCTCGTCCCTCAGCCACTCTGCATGAAATTCAGGTCCGCCCTCCGGATGACCGTCAGGCGAACTTGTTCTCGTGATACTACAAAAAGGGCGACCCGGCGTCAAGCAGGAACCTTGTAACGGCGGCCACAGGTATTCGTGACCAAAGTCACGATGCGGGCAACCGGTTCGTGCTCACTTGAAATGACGCAGGGCTGAGTCCACAGCCAGCCCCAGAACACAGTCCAGAGCCAAGCTCCCGTGGACGGGCACGATTGTTGCGTTTTCATTCGGCACCATCCTCTACCGCCGTAACTTCGCCCTTTCATTCCCGGTTATTCGTTTGAGAGGTAAGCGGAGTACTCGCTTCTGCTTCCTGTTGCGCCTGGGAGCGCACCGCGCTGTAGTACACTGCCGCCAGGAAGTTTCTCCTGATTCGCACGAGCGCGTGGGGCGCTCGAATTGTTAAAACGCAATGGATTCCGCAATTCAGACTCGAGAACTGCGCAAGGTCTACACCTCTGCTCCGCCAGCGGGGGCGGGCCGCGGCGACACGTCGGCAGGAAGAAACAAGCGCAGTAAAGAGCCCAAGCCGCAAATCGTAGCTCTCGATGGAATCGACTTCGACGTCTCCGCGGGACAGATCTTCGGCCTGCTCGGCCCGAACGGCGCGGGGAAATCGACCACCGTTGGAATCCTGACCACATGCGTTCGCCCCACCAGCGGCACGGCCTGGATTGGCCCGCATGACGTGTGGCGCGAGCAAACCGCGGCCAAGCGGCTGATCGGAGTCGTGGCCCAGCGCCCGAATCTTGATTTCTCGCTTACCGCACGCGAGATTCTCCTCTTTCATGGAGCATACTTCGGCCTCAACACGCACGAACGGAATGAGCGAGCCAAGGCATTGCTCGACCGTTTCAAGCTGACCGATCGCGCCGACCAGCTGGTACGCGGATTTTCCGGCGGAATGATGCAGCGCATGTCGATTGCGCGCGCTATGATGCACGACCCGCAGGTGTTGTTCCTTGACGAGCCGAGCGTCGGCCTCGATCCGCAAACCCGGCTGCTGCTCTGGGAGATCATCCGCGAGTACAACCAGAAAGGCCGCACGATTCTGCTGACCACGCACAACATGGAAGAAGCCGATGCGTTGTGCCAGCACCTTGCCATCATCGACCACGGGCTGGCGCTTCTGGCACGCGACGCGCGCGTAGCGAGGCGGAATATGGTTCCGCTGATGCTGCAGACTTTCCTGCAGCCGCTCTTGTTCGTTTTTGTTTTCGGGCGCGTGATGGTGGGCAGTGGCTACATGCCGCCCCCTACAAGAGTCTTCTGCTTCCCGGCATCATGGCCATTTCCATGGTCTTCACCGGAGTGTGGGCGGTTGCCATGCCGTTGATCGGAGAGTTCCAGTTCACGCGCGAGATTGAAGACCGGCTGCTGGCGCCCATCGACATCGCGTGGGTCGCCGTGGAAAAAGTTGTATCCGGCCTGATTCAGGCCACGGTCAGCGGGCTGACCGTAATTCCACTGGCCTGGCTCATTCTGCGGCCGGCCTGGAACTGCACGTGGCGAATCCGGTCCTGTTCGTCTGCCTCACACTGCTGGTTGCCGGCTTCTCCGCCTGCGGAGGACTTGCCCTCGGCTGCAGCGTCGATCAGCAGCACATCGGCCTGATGTTCAGCATGGTCATGACGCCGATGATCTT
>JASHPH010000055.1 GCA_030038255.1 Candidatus Sulfotelmatobacter sp.
CCGAACACCGAGCGTGGCATCTTCCGCACCACCGACGGCGGCAAGACCTGGGAGAAAGTTCTCTATAAAGACGAAAACACCGGCGGCATTGACGTGGCCTTCGATCCGCGCAATCCCAACATTCTTTTTGGCGCGCTGTGGCAGGCGCGGCGCACGTCCTGGAGTTTGGAAGACGGTGGCCCGGGCAGCGGCCTCTACCGCTCCGGCGATGGCGGCACCACGTGGAAGCGGATCGAAGAGCACGGCCTGCCTAAGGGCCCGTATGGACGAATCGGCGTGGCTGTATCGGCGAACTCCGATCGCGTTTACGCGCTGATCGAGGCCCACAACCCCGATGGCGGCCTCTATCGCTCTGACGACGGTGGCGAGTCCTGGCAGCTGGTGAACCCGAGCCACAGCCTGTGGCAGCGGCCGTGGTACTACATGCACATCATCGCCGACCCACGCGATGAGAACGTCCTCTACATCATGAACGTCGAAGCCTACAAGTCAACCGACGGCGGTCACTTGTTCAACAAAGTGCACATGCCGCACGGCGACAATCACGGGCTCTGGATTGATCCCCTCAACACGCGCCGCATGATCGCCTCGAACGACGGCGGCGTCACCGTTTCGCTCGATGGCGGCAAGAGTTGGACGCGCCAGGACAATCAGCCGACCGCGCAGTTCTATCACGTCATCACCGACACGGCCACGCCCTATCGCGTGTACGGTTCCCAGCAGGATAGCGGCTCGGTTGCGATCATCAGCCGCAGCGACGATGGTTCGATCGATCGCAGCGACTGGTACGACGTAGGCGGAGGCGAGGCCGGCTACATTGCCCCCGATCCGCGTGATCCGAACATCGTTTACGCCGGCGATTATCAGGGGAACATCACGCGCTACGACCGGCATATTGGGCAGGTCAAGTCAATTACCGAGCAGCCGGAACTCTCGGACGCTTGGGGCGCCGCGAATCTCGAGCACCGCTTCCAGTGGACCGCACCCATCATGATTTCACCGCACGATCCCAACACGCTCTATCACGGCGGCGAGCGCCTCTTTAAGACGACCGACGGCGGCGTGCACTGGCAGGCCATCAGTCCCGACCTGACACGCAACGACAAGTCGAAGCAGAAAGTTTCCGGCGGAGACATCACCCTCGACGATTCCGGCACGGAGTATTACGACACCATTTTCGCGCTGGCCGAGTCGCCGCTGACCAAGGGCCTGATCTGGGTCGGCACCGATGACGGCCTGATTCAGCTCACGCAGGACGATGGCAAAACGTGGACCAACATCACGCCGAAAGACCTGCCGGAGTGGAGCCGTATCAGCCTGATCGATGCATCGCCGTTCGACGCCGCAACGGCGTACGTCGCAGTGGATCGCCACCAGTTCGACGACCTGCATCCGTATATCTATAAAACCACCGACTACGGCAAAAGCTGGACGAAGCTGGGACAGGGAATTCCCGACACAGCGTTTGTCCGAGCCGTGCGCGAAGACCCGAAGAAGCGTGGGTTGCTCTATGCGGGAACAGAGACAGGCGTCTTCGTCTCGTTTAACGACGGCGCGAACTGGCGCTCGCTGAAACTCAATCTGCCGACCACGCCCGTGCACGATCTCGTCGTCAAAGACAACGACCTTGTGGTGGCAACCCACGGCCGCGCGTTCTGGATTCTGGACGACATCACTCCGTTGCGGCAGTACACGGACGAGATCGCGCAAAAAGACGCGTTCTTATATGCGCCCGCGACGGCATTTCGCATTCAGGCGGGAGAAGGCGGGGAACGCCATCCTTCGAAATTGCGCGGCCAGAACCCGCCAGTCGGCGCGGTGATTTACTACTACCTGAAAGACGCGCCCAAGGCCGACACTGAAGCCAAGATCGAAATCCTCGACGCCTCGGGCAAGGTGATTCGCAAATATTCGAGTGCCGAGTACGTTTCTCTCGAGGAGCCGCTCGGTCCCGACGACAAGAAACCGGAAAAGCAGATCAAGCCCGAGGCTGGCCTGAATCGCTTCGTGTGGGATCTGCGGTACGAAGAGGCGCACCGGGTTCCCGGTTACTACCTGTGGGAGTACGGCAACGGTGCGCGCGGGCCGGTGGCAGTTCCGGGGCATTATCAGGTGAAGCTGACCGTGGGCGGTCAGACGCAGATTGCGGCGTTCGATCTGAAGCTCGATCCGCGCGTGCATGTCAGCCAGGCCGATCTGGAGCAGCAACTCGCGATGCTGCTCGGCATCCGCGAAGAACTGAGCCGCGTTTACGACACAGTCAATCAAATTCAGGACGTGCGCTCGCAACTCGCCGGCCTGAAGCGCCGCCTGCCGGAAAACACGAGCGCGAAGAACATCGCGTCGGCAGCGGATAATCTCGAGACAAAGCTGGTCGCCGTGCGCGATGGGCTCATCAACCTCAACATCAGCGCAAACGAAGATTCGCTCGCCTATCCTCCGCAGCTGGACGGCCGGCTAGCGTTTCTCGCCATGGATACCGCCACCGCCGACTCCGCGCCCACCGAGGCCGAGCAGCAGGAATTCGAGAAACTGAAACGGCAGACCGGAGAACTGTTCGCCAAGTGGGAAGATCTGCAGCGCCGCGATCTGGCCGACTTCCAGAAGCTGACCGCAGAGGGCAGCCTGTCGACTGTAGTGGTCCCGCCGCCGGGGCGCGCCGTGGACGAGGCGGTGCCGGCTCACTGAGACTGTCACCAAGCAGAATACGACGGTTGCCTCACACTTGTCGCTCCCGGTCTTGGAGCGACAGGGGTGGGAGTACAATCTGCGCGAACGATCCCACCCTCCCGCACAGAACGCGGGAAATAAGTGGGCAGCCCCCGCTCTTCCGCTTGTTCGCCCACCTCACTTCGGCCACAGCCAGCCAAAAGTACCTGCCGTCAGCATGCCGTAGATCAAGCCGTCGATCACTTCCTTCGTCACCATGCTCCACGGCTGTCCCTTCCAAATTCCATTGCTGATGCTTCCCATGCCATAGGCGAGAAAGGCCACCGTGCCCACCACGCGAAACACGACCAGATAATTCGAACCTGGAGCGACCGTATGCCAGGCGAGATACGCGACAAAAAAGGAGATGATCAGGCAGTAGACGAACCACATGGCCATGAATTTCGGGATCGCTGGCGGTCCGCTGGGAAATACCGTCAGCATTCCAACGGGTCCCTGCCGGTATTTCTCCTGCATCTCGGGCGACTTCATGGTCTGGTGCGTGCCGAACGGGAAAATGTAAAGGCCCCGGTGTACGCTTGCACTGCGCAGTGCGCCCAGGACGCGATCCTCGTCAGGCAGCGGTTTGTAATCGGTGTTGTGATACTTCAGGGCCATGTGCATGATGGAGCTGGCGACGAAAACGATCACTGCCGACAGGACGATACGGAGCCACAGAGCCAGAAGAAAATCCACGGAGAACCTCCCTCGGGCAGGGCACGCCCGGAATGTGTGCGCGAGATTACCGCCGTCCGGAGTCGTGGTCAAGCGGGTTGGGTGGCTTGTCGTGCTTCGCTCTAAATCTCTTCGCGCCGCCTGAAGAACGGCTGCGCTCAGGATGACGCAGCGTAACTTGTCGGAGTATGGCCCGCGACGTGGCTTACTGGCTCAATCGGATGGCGAGTTGCCGCTCGGGCTGCGTCATCTCGCCCCACAGCTTTTGCAGGTCGGTCTGCACCGACTGATTGTCGGGATCCTTCCGCAGAGCCAGCGCGAACCAGCGATACGCAGTCGGAAGATCGCGCGGCGTGCACAATCCCGCCGAGTACAGAGCGCCCATTTCGATCATGGCCTTGGGATTCGACTGATCCGCCGCGGGCTTCAGCAGGCGCAGCCCGCGATCACAATCCTGGCGCACGCCTTTCCCGTAGATATATTTCTGGGCTTCGCTCACGGGATCGACGGGTCTAACCGGTTTCACGGCTGGAGTCGGTTTGGATGTCGCGGGCGAGGGCACTGGTGGCGCCGCAGGTTGCGATGCAGTAGTTTCGGGAGACGCAGCGGGTGAACTGGCGGCCGGTGCTGCACCGGCCGGAGTTGAATTGACCGCAGAATTCGCCGCGCTGGCGCCGGCCCCAGCGTTCGAACCGGTTGCGTTACCGCCAGCTGCATCTGGCGCGGGAGCTGACGTTCCTGGTGCGCCAGCGGAGGCTGAAGGCGCGGCCGAAGAGGGCGAGGCTGCAACCGTCGTCGGCGCAGACCACGCTGCAGGCTGCGTTGCACCGGGTTCGGATGAAGCAGCTGGAGCTGTGCTTGTCTGGGCGCCGGGTGCGGAGGGGGCCGTCGATGAGCTTGGAGCAGACGAGGGCGCCGGTTGTGACGACGCGGAACCCGAGGTGTTCGAGTTCTGCGCCGCCGCAGTAGGTTTTTTCGCTTCCAATCCCAACCCCGCGAATCCCTGACCTCGCCAGCGCAAATATCCCAGCCCCACGGCCAGCGCCAGCGCCACAAGAATCAGCAGATATTTTCCCGCTCCGCCTTTTGACTCCTCCTCGTCGTCGAGCAAGTAATCGAGATTGCGCGAGCTCGAAGCATGCGGATCAATGCTCAGGCTCGCGCGCTTTCTCGGCGCAGGCTCGTTCAAGCCGAGAAACGACGGCCCGCTGATAACCGGAGACTCTTCCGACGCAGGGCGTGAGCGCGGCGGCTGTTGCGCGGAAACGGAATCTGACGCAGGGGCGTTTGCCGGGTGAGCCGCCGCTGGGGCGGCCGCAGGTCGCGCCGCAGAAGAAGACGGCGCTGCCGATGGGGCAGCAGCTCCCGACGAGGGCGCTTGCAGCAAGGTCGCTCCGCACATCCCGCAGAAACGGTTCGTTTCCGGATTTTCGTTGCCGCACTTGGGGCAGCGCACACAACCTCCTGCTCTTATAGCTTACGACATTCTCGGTGGTGGATGCTGCTCGCCCACGCAATGGAGTGTCCATTCACTTCGGCTCGGACCCCAGCCGCAGCACGTTGCCGTCGGGATCTTCAATCTGCATTTCCATCGCCCAGGACAAATTCGTAGGTGGCATGCGCACGGCCACGCCGCGCGCCTTCAAGTCCTGGTAAATCACTTCCACGTCATTGACGCCGAGCCACACCCACGCGCCGCCGCGTCCCTGGCCGCCGCGGCACAAGTAGATGCCCGCCCGGTCGCGGTTCACCGACGTAAAGTCGTCATTGCCCCACGCAGCATTCTTGAATCCCAGCACGCCGACATAAAACCGTAGGCTCGCTTCCATATTCTCGACGCGCAGAATCGGCGCGGAGTTCTCGTAGTAAATGCGGGATGAAGGATTGTCGGGCATCGGCATTCTCCCATTGGGAAATGCTACACGACACGCTTTCGCTCTTTTCCTGTCAAGAGGCGAAACCTGATGAAATTGCGGTAACTAACTGATAAATAACCCGGAAATAAACCTCCGCAAATTGCCGGTTTACCCTACTGAGAATGCTATTCTGAATATGTAGAGTGAAATCAAGGCGCAGGCCGCAAGGCCCGCGCCTTTTCTTTGTGTGCCGAACATGTTCGACAGCTTGGGGGTGAAAGTCCCCTGTCCAACCTGGTGGAGGTGAAGGACTAGAGAAGCGCAAGGGCGGCGTCGTGAGGCGGGGTCTGAAAGAAGCGGGGATCAAAAGCGGGAGCCGATGAACAAGAACCGGATGAAGAGGCCTACGGTGCAGGGCGAGCGGGCAAATGACCGCGAAGCCCATATCCACCAAGAGCACCGGTGGGAAATCCGGCGGTTGCGCGCGGAAGGCGGTCGAACTTACTTCGGGAGACCCGCAGCATGTCG
>JASHPH010000056.1 GCA_030038255.1 Candidatus Sulfotelmatobacter sp.
CGCATGCGAAATACGATTGTCGTCACCGGCGGGGCCGGATTCATCGGATCCAATTTTATTCTGCAGTGCATGCAGCAGAAGACCGCCTCGATCATCAATCTGGACAAGCTGACCTACGCTGGAAACCTGCGCAATCTGGACAGCGTGTCGGAAGACCGGGAGTATGAGTTTGTCCGCGGCGACATCGCGGACCGGGCTCTGGTGCGCCGAGTGCTCGAAACGCGCCGTCCCGGCGCGATTGTGCACTTCGCAGCGGAGAGCCACGTGGACCGATCCATTCGCGGACCCGAAGACTTTATTCGCACCAACGTGGATGGCACGTTCGCACTTCTCGACGAGGCTCGCGCGTACTGGAGCAGCTTGAGCGCCGACGAGCAGAAACACTTTCGCTTTCTGCATGTGTCGACCGACGAAGTGTACGGTTCGCTGGGACCTGACGATCCGCCGTTTTGCGAGACCACGCCGTATGCACCGAACAGTCCGTATGCGGCTTCGAAGGCCGCGTCCGATCATCTGGTGCGGGCCTATCACCACACCTACGGACTGCCCACGCTCACCACAAATTGCTCGAACAACTACGGCCGCTTTCAGTTTCCGGAAAAGTTGATTCCGCTGATGATCCTCAATGCTCGCGATGGCAAGCCGCTACCTGTCTACGGAGATGGCAGGAATGTGCGCGACTGGCTCTATGTGGAGGATCACTGCGAGGCTATTTCAAAGGTGCTGCAAGGCGGGCGACCAGGAGAGACGTACAACATCGGTGGCTGGAATGAGAAACTGAATCTGGAAATCGTGGAGACGGTTTGCGAACTCGTGGATGAGATGGCGCCGCGCCTCTCACGCCCGCGCCGCGAGTTGATCACGTTCGTCAAGGATCGTCCCGGGCACGACCGGCGTTACGCGATGGACGCACGCAAAATCGAACGCGAGCTCGGCTGGAAGCCGAAAGAGACGTTCGAGACCGGCATCCGCAAGACCGTGCGCTGGTATCTTGAGAATGACGAGTGGGTACGAGGCGTGACCAGCGGGAGCTATCGGCAGTGGATTGAAACACATTATTCGAGCTAGGCCAGTACGAGACTAAGCCAACGCTGAACACAGACCAGACGATGCAGGAAAGCACGCGCCACAAAGGAATTATTCTCGCGGGCGGATCGGGCACGCGTCTTTATCCCGTGACGCAGGCCATGGGGAAGAGTCTGCTCCCGGTTTACAACAAGCCCATGATTTACTACCCGCTGTGCACCCTAATGTTGGCGGGTATCAGGGATATTCTGATCATCTCCACTCCGGAAGACGTGCCCAAATTTCAGGCGCTGCTGCGGGAAGGGAGCCAGTACGGAATTCGCCTGCAATATTGTGTGCAACCCCGACCCGAAGGAATCGCGCAAGCGTTCGTGCTGGGGCAGGATTTTCTGGCCGGCAGTCCGTGCGCCCTGGTTCTGGGGGACAACATTTTTTACGGGCACGATTTGGCCAAGGATCTTCGCGAAGCGGCGCAGAAGGCGCATGGCGCGCGGGTGTTTGCCTATCCGGTGCACGATCCGGAGCGGTATGGCGTGGTGGAATTTGACGCGCAAGGCCGCGCGCTCAGTATCGAGGAGAAACCGGCGCAGCCGAAGTCGCGGTATGCCGTCACGGGCCTTTATTTTTATGACGAGCATGTGGTGGAGGTTGCAAAATCGCTTAAGCCGAGCGCGCGGGGAGAACTTGAGATCACCGACGTCAACAAGGTTTATCTGCAGAAGAAGCAGCTCGATGTGGTTGTAATGGGCCGAGGCATGGCGTGGCTCGACACGGGCACACATGAGTCGCTGATGGATGCCGCGCTCTACATCCAGGCGATCGAAAAGAGGCAAGGGTTGATGGTGGCGTGCCCGGAGGAAATTGCTTACCGGTACGGCTACATCACAGCTGCGCAGGTCGAACAGATCGGACGCTCCATGAAAAACAGCAGCTATGGAGCCTATCTGCTGCAGCTTCTGCGGGAAAAGGTATTCTGATGAACGCGATTCACGCAACGATGGAAACGATCAAAACAATTCCCACCTCGCTCCCCGGCATGCTGATTCTGGAGCCACGCGTGTTTGGCGACGAGCGCGGATTTTTTCTGGAGAGCTACAACGAGCAGGTGATGGCTGGCGCCGGTATCCCTGAGCGCTTCGTGCAGGACAACCATTCCTGTTCACGCCGCAATGTGCTGCGCGGGTTGCATTATCAAATCAAGCAGGCACAGGGAAAGCTGGTTCGCGTGGTTGAGGGAGAGATCCTTGACATCGCGGTCGATCTGCGCCGCAGTTCCCGCGCGTTCGGTGAGTGGGAGGGCGTGCGCCTGTCCGGGGAAAACAAGCGCATGCTGTGGATTCCTGCCGGTTTTGCGCACGGATTCCGGGTGGTTTCCGAAAAGGCGCACGTGCTGTACAAGGCCACCGACTACTACGCGCCGGAACACGAACGCACTCTGGCGTGGAACGATCCCGATCTGAAGATCGATTGGGAGCTCGACGGCGAGCCGATCATATCCGCCAAGGACCAGCGCGGCGTCGTGCTGCGAAATGCCGAAACCTTCGAGTAGCGAGAAATTCACAAAATGAAAGTCGCGATCTTCGGCGCTTCAGGCCTTCTGGGCAAGGAGCTCATGCGGGAGTGGACTGATGATGATCTCGTCGGCCTGAATTCGCGGGACGCCGACGTTCGCGATGCCAAACAGGTTCAGAACGCAGTTGATCGCTCTGCTCCCGAATGGATTGTCCTGGCCGCCGCGTACACGGATGTGGATGGCTGCGAGACGCATCGTGATCTTGCGCTCGCGGTAAATCGTAACGGAGCGGTTAACGTGGCGGAGGCCGCCAAAAGCGTGGGCGCGCGGTTGTTATTCCTTAGCTCCGATTACGTTTTTGACGGAACGAAAGGCTCTCCTTATGAAACGGGCGATGCTCGGAATCCCCAGAGCGTCTACGGTCGTTCAAAGGCAGAGGCAGAGGTTCGACTGCTCGAAATCTTGCCGCAGTGCTGTATTGCTCGAACATCCTGGTTGTTCGGAATGGGCGGCAAGTGTTTTCCGGATACGATTCTCAAATTAGCGGCGACTCGGCCGACGCTGGATGTCGTCAACGACCAGCGCGGCTGCCCGACCTATGCCGTGGATTTGGCTCGAGCCATTGTTGAATTGTGCCACAAGAACGCGAGCGGAATTGTACACGTGACCAACTCCGGAGACTGCACGTGGTTTGATTTTGCGCGCGCGATCATCAAGGGTGCGAAGCTGGCCACTGAGGTACGACCGACGAGCAGTCAGAAAATGGCTCGGCCGGCGCCGCGTCCGGCCTATTCGGTTTTGTCGCCCGCCAGCTTGCATCGCTACGGAATCGCCATGCCTTCATGGGAAGATGCGCTCCAGCGATATCTGCAGCAACGGTTAGGCTGAATTGGCGTCGTTGCTTCCTTTGACGCAGGGCTGTTACGATGCGGCAGGGTTCTCGCCGAGTGAAGTCCATCCTCAACTACATTAATGGGCAGTTTGTGCGAGGCAAGCGTGAGTTTGCCGACGTGAACCCCGCCGATGGAAGCGTGATCGCGCAGGTTTCGGAGGCGGACGAGAGCCTGGTCGATCAAGCCGTGCAAGCCGCCCGCAAAGCCCTGCGCGACGAGTGGAGTCGCCTGGGCGTTCGCGATCGTGCGGCACGTCTGCACAAACTTGCGGACGCGATCGAAACCCGTTTCGACGATTTCGTTCAAGCTGAAGTCGCGGACACCGGCAAGCCCGTGGCTCTGGCGTCGAGACTCGACGTCCCACGCGCAGCTGCGAATTTTCGCGCCTTCGCGGATCTCATCAAAACTGTAGGCCTCGAATGTTTCTCCACAGAGACTCCCGACGGAAAGAACGCCCTGAACTACGCAGTGCGCAAGCCGCTCGGTGTGATTGGCATCATCACTCCGTGGAACCTGCCACTCTTGCTGCTGACTTGGAAGGTCGCTCCGGCGCTGGCATGTGGAAATGCGGTGGTCGTCAAGCCATCCGAGGAGACTCCCGCCACCGCCACACTGCTGGCCGAAGTCATGACCGAAGCCGGTATTCCGAACGGAGTCTACAACGTGGTGCATGGGTTCGGACCGGAGTCAGCAGGCGAGTTTCTCACGCGGCATCCCGACGTGAATGCGGTGACCTTCACGGGAGAGTCGCAGACTGGAGTTGCGATCATGAAGACGGTTGCAGCGACAGTGAAGCCGGTTTCGTTCGAACTGGGAGGCAAGAACGCCGCGATTGTCTTCGCCGATTGCGATTTCGAAGATACGGTGAACGGTGCCAGTGAGGCTGTGTTCCTCAATACCGGGCAGGTTTGCCTATGCGCTGAGCGAGTCTATGTGGAGCGCGCAATTTTTTCTCGTTTTGTCGAGGCGCTCAAGCACAAAGCGGAAAGCTTGACGATCGGCTCGCCGCTAGACCGCGCCACGGAGCTGGGACCTCTGATCTCAGCCGCGCATCGCGAGAAGATGCTTTCGTATTATCGCTTGGCGCGTGAAGAAGGAGCGACCGTCGTGACCGGAGGCGGCGTTCCGGAGTTCGGCAATGCGCTCGACAAAGGCTTCTACGTGCAACCGACAATCTATACTGGGTTGGCGGAATCGGCTCGCTGTGTAAAGGAAGAAATTTTCGGGCCGGTGTGCCACATCGTGCCATTCGACGCTGAAGAGGAAGCGATAGCGATGGCCAACGGCACGAGATACGGACTGGCCGCCTCGATCTGGACTACGAATCTGAAACGTGGCCACCGCGTGGCACAGGAGATGAATGTGGGCATCACATGGGTGAATTGCTGGTTCCTGCGCGATTTGCGCACGCCATTCGGCGGCATGGGGCTGTCCGGCATCGGGCGGGAAGGTGGGATGCACTCGCTTAATTTTTATTCCGATGCCACAACTGACAGACAACTTTTTCACCAATCCGACCGGAGCCATGGTCACGGTCAAGTGCTCGCCATGGCATGTGGAGGGGAGGGTGCTTCTGCTGGGCGATGCTGCACATGCGATCGTGCCGTTCTTTGGGCAAGGCATTAACTGCGGCTTCGAGGATTGCAGCTGCCTGCTGGAGTTGCTCGACCGCCATGGAGCGGACTGGGCGCGATTGTTCCGGGAATTTGAGCAGGCTCGAAAGATTAACACCGATGCCATCGCTGACATGGCGGTAGAAAATTTTGTTGAAATGCGCGATCGTGTCGCCGATCCGAAATTTCTATTCCGCAAGATGGTCGAGCTAGCGCTGGAGGAAAAATTCCCACGTCTATTTGTACCGAAATATGCGATGGTAACTTTTCACCGCATACCCTACGTCACTGCGATGCAACGCGGCGCGGTGCAGGAGCGCATTCTTGCTGAGTTGTGCGCCTCAATCGAACAAATTGAAGATCTCGACTGGAACAAGGCTGAGCGAATGGTTCGTTCTGAACTGACTCCGCTGGAGCTGGCTGCGTGAGCGACCTTGCCTTTCAGGACGGTCCAGAGTTTGCCGCGGCCATGGATGCACGCGATCCGCTCGCCCATTTTCGCGAACGCTTTTGTTTTCCAAAAACCCAAAACGGAGAGGATTGCATTTACTTGTGCGGGCACTCTCTCGGCCTGCAGCCGAAAACAGCCAAGTCTTATGTGGAGCAAGAGCTGCGCGACTGGGCCGAGCTCGGGGTTGAAGGACATTTTCACGCAAAGAATCCGTGGGTGCCTTATCACCGCCTTCTAACGGAACAGACGGCGGCGTTTGTCGGTGCGGTACCTTCTGAAGTCGTGGTCATGAATTCTCTGACGGTAAACCTGCACCTGATGATGGCGAGCTTTTACCGTCCGACTGCACAGAGAAACAAGATTCTGGTGGAAGGAAGTGCGTTTCCCTCAGATCAGTATGCGGTGAAGTCGCAGATTCAGTTTCATGGATTCAACCCGGCGATGTGTCTGCTGGAGCTTACGCCGCGCGAAGGTGAGTTTTGCTTGCGTGATGAAGATATCGCGTCTCTCATCGAGCGCGAAGGCGAGTCCATCGCGCTCATCCTCCTCGGCGGCGTCAATTACGTGACTGGGCAACTTTTCGATCTGGCGAAGATCACCGAAGCCGGACGACGCGCAGGGTGCGTCGTAGGCTTCGATCTGGCGCACGCTGCAGGTAATGTGGAGCTCAAGCTGCATGAGTGGGGCCCGGACTTCGCTGTGTGGTGCAGCTACAAATATTTGAATGGTGGGCCGGGATGCATCGGCGGGTGCTTTGTCCACGAACGGCATGGGCGTGCGTGGGACCTGCCGCGGTTTGCCGGCTGGTGGGGCCATGACGAAAGAAGCCGATTTCAGATGGGCCCGGATTTTCATCCGATGGCGGGTGCCGAGGGCTGGCAGTTGAGCAATCCGCCAATCCTTGCGCTCGCTGCACTGCGCGCTGCAATGGATATTTTTGCCGAGGCTGGGATGGATCGGCTGCGCGCCAAGAGCGCTTCACTGACCGCATACATGGAGTTTCTTTTGAACCGGCAAGCCTCAACGCGATTCGAAATCATCACGCCGAAGGATCGGGAGCGCCGAGGAGCACAACTCTCGATTCGCCTGCCTCGCAATGGCCGACAGCTTTGCGACCAACTCATCGCCGAAGGCGTGATCGGCGACTGGCGCGAGCCGGACACGTTTCGGGTTGCGGCCGAACCCCTATACAACTCATACCAGGACGTTTACCGCTTGGCTCAGCACTTTTCCAAGAAGTTGTCCTGGCAATAAAGCACTTCTGAGCCCCGCCGCTAGGTTACCTCGGTAACAGCTGTGCCGGTTGGCATAACAATACAATTTTGCTCGTGGGGAAAACTCCGCACCAACACGCCCGGACGTGGACACTCGTCGTGTGCGCGGTAGTGTTGCTGCACATTGCCATATCGATTTTTGAACCCCGCAGCTTCCCTCTGACCGCCTTTGGCGACCTTTTCCAGAACCTCGTTCTCCTCGGCGCCACAGTGGCTTTTCTGCTTAACGTTAGAACGGCGGCGCGTAGAGCGCGCCTGTTCTGGGTGCTCATGTCGCTGGGTCTGGGGATGTGGCTCATCTCGCAAGTCGGTTGGACGTATTTCGAGATCTATCTGCGACAAGAGGCGCCGAATCCATTTGTTGGGGACGTGATTCTCTTTTTGCACATCGTTCCCATGATGGCGGCCGTGGCGCTCCAGCCCCATGTTCAACGAGATGATCGCACCATCCGAGTCGGGACACTCGATTTCGCTCTCCTGCTCACGTGGTGGCTGTTTCTGTACCTTTTTGTAGTGATTCCGTGGCAGTACGTTCATCCTGCAGAAGCGCTCTACGGCAGAAGCTTCGACCTGCTCTATGTGAGTGAGGAGCTCGTGCTGGCTGGGGCATTGATCCTGGTATGGCAGCGGAGTCAGGGCGCATGGCGAAGCATCTACCTGCACCTATTTGGGGCAACACTGTTGTACTGCATGGCTTCGCTCGTAGCCAGTGAGGCCATTGATTTGCACTTGTATTACACAGGTAGCCTCTTTGACGTGCCGCTGGTCGCGTCAATGTTGTGGTTTGTGCGCATCGGTTTTCTGCCGCGTGACAGTGTCACGCCGCGTCCGGCGGACACGGCCACAGGCTATGGCATCTGGAAGGCCCGCCTGGCGATGATGGCCGTTTTTGTCACGCCGTTGATGATGGCGTGGGCACAGTTTGGGGGCGATGCGCCGCGCCAAGTTCGTGAATACCGGCTGTTAATCACGGTTGCCGTCATGATCGTGATGGGAGCGCTGGTGTTTCTCAAACAGCATTTACTCGATCGAGAGTTACTCAATTTGCTGCGGTCGTCGCGCGACAACCTGGAGGAAATGTGTCGGCTCAAAGATGAGCTGGAAAACAAGGAACACTCGCTGCGTTGGCACAGCCTGGAATTGCAACGGAAGAATCTGGAACTGCAGGAGATTTCCTTCACCGACTTATTGACCGGCGTGTGGAACCGCCGCTACATGGAAGAGATTCTTACGGCCGAAGCGGGGCAGGTCCTGCGCAATTATCAGCGCGCGCGCGGGAGCGGCATCCGCAAAATGGACCATCGCGATCTCGTCTTCATCATGGTGGATGTGGATTTCTTCAAGGAAGTCAACGATGTGCACGGCCATCCCGCGGGCGACCGGCTGTTGCAGTTGGTGGCGCAAAGGCTGGCGACGGTGGTGCGCAAATCGGACGTGCTGGTGCGCTGGGGCGGAGAGGAGTTTCTGATCATGAGCCGCTCCACCGATCCTGGCGGAACGCCGGCATTTTGCAGCCGCGTTTTGGAGGTGATGTCTGCGGAGCCGTTCGACCTGGGCCACGGCATCACCGTGAAGAAAACCTGTTCTGTCGGCTGGGCACCTTATCCCTGGAGCCGCGTTGCATTTGAGGCAATCTGCGCGGAAGAGGTCATCGCCCTGGCCGATGCCGCCCTGTATCGCGCGAAGGCGCTGGGCAGAAATCAAGGGGTGGGATACGTGCCCGGCGATGCGGTTGCCCGGAATCCCGAAACCGTTGATTTGAAGTCTGTGCGCGAGGGCAATCCGCCTCTGGTTCACGTCGTGCGAACCAAATGTTCGGACAGCACCAGCGGTGTTGGAGCGGAGGCTAATGCCACAGACGCAGTCAGCGATCTGCAGAACGAGTTCTCCTCCTCGACCGATCCCGCCTGAACCGCGTCCAGCCCGGGGCTTGACCTGCGAAGGCCCGTTGAATAGAGTGAAAAATCGGCTTCACCAAACTTAGAGGCACCATTCTAATGAACGCAAAGAATCTTTCTCGCAAAACCGGCCTTCGTCAGAAGGCTCAACTCATGTCCGCGTCTGAAATTGAGCGTACACTGGTCCGGCTGGCCTACGAAATCGTGGAAAAGAACGGTGGCGTGGATGGCCTGGGTTTTGTGGGCATTCGCCGTCGCGGCGTGCCCTTGGCCGAACGCCTGGGCAAGATCATTGCTCGCATCGAAAACGCGCAAGTTCCAGTCGGCACCCTCGACATCACTTTTTACCGCGACGATCTCTCCACCCTCGGCCCCAAGCCTGTCGTGCAGGAAAAAGAAATCGGCTTCGAGATTGAGGACAAAAGCGTCGTCCTCTGCGACGACGTCCTCTACACTGGCCGCACGACACGTGCTGCGCTCGATGCGCTGTTCTCTTACGGCCGGCCGCGACGCGTGCAGCTCTGTGTGCTGATTGACCGTGGCTGGCGCGAAATCCCTGTTGAAGCGACGTTTGTCGGCCGCCACGTCCAGACCACTGCCAATGAAGTGATCGAAGTCAAACTCACCGAGATCGACGACGCCGAAAAAGTCCTGCTGATGGAAAAATAGCGAGCGGGAAACAGCGCTCACAAAACAAAAGGACGGTGGTGGCCACCACCGTCCTTATCGTCCTGAGGCCACTTCTAGCCGATTCTCGCGCACACCGCCTTGATATGGGTGTAGTTGTTGAGGACTTCGTGTCCCATCTCTCGTCCCCAGCCGGACTGCTTGTACCCTCCGAACGGCAGCGCCGCGTCGAAGATGTTGTAGCAATTGATCCACACCGTGCCCGCGCGAAGCTGGGCGGCCATGGTATGCGCCTTGTTGATGTCCTTCGTCCACACCGCTGCCGCCAGACCGTAAGTGCTGTCATTGGCGCGAGGAATAATCTCCTCCGGATCGCTGAACGGCATCGCAGCTACGACTGGCCCGAAGATTTCTTCTTTTACTACCTTCATGTTCTCGTTCGTATCGACGAGCACCGTCGGCTCGACGAAATATCCGCGATCGCCGGCCTTGTGCCCGCCAACCACGGCCTTCGCGCCTTCCGCGAATCCGGCTTCGAGATATCCGCACACGCGATCCAGTTGCTCGGTCGAAACCAGCGGCCCCATCTGCGTCTTCGGATCCAGTCCCGGGCCGACGCGAATTTTCTTCGCCTGCGCCGCCACTCCCTCCACCACCTGATCGTAGATCGGTTTCTCCACATACAACCGCGAGCCCGCGCAGCAGCACTGTCCATGATTGAAGAAAATCGCGCTCGCCGATCCCGGAATCGCGACATCCAGATCCGCATCCTTGAATACGACGTTCGGCGACTTTCCACCCAGCTCCAGCGTCACTTTCTTCAAGTTGCCGGCCGCCGCGTGCACGATCAGCTTGCCACTTCGGTCGATCCTGTGAACGCGACCTTGTCCACATCCGGATGCGCCGCCAACGCGGCACCTGCCGTCTCGCCGTAGCCCGGGACAATGTTGACCACGCCATCCGGGAATCCCGCTTCGCAGATCAACTCGCCCAGACGCAGCGCCGAAAGTGGCGTTTGCTCTGCGGGCTTCAGAACCACCGTGCAGCCCGTCGCCAGCGCCGGACCCAGCTTCCACGCCGCCATCAGCAGCGGGAAGTTCCAAGGGATAATCTGTCCCACGACTCCCACCGGCTCGCGCAGCGTATAGGCTAGGTACTGCGCCCCCGGCGTGTACGGAACTGACAATGGAATCGTGTTGCCTTCCAGCTTTGTCGCCCATCCCGCCATGTAGCGGAACAGTTCCGACGCCAGCGGCACGTCCGCCGCCTTCGCGACCGTCAGCGGCTTGCCGTTGTCCAAACTTTCCAGATAGCCAAACTCTTCGTTATGCGCATCGATGAGATCGGCCAGCTTCCACATCAGCCGTCCGCGCTCCGATGCCGTCATGCGCGGCCACGGGCCCTCGTCAAATGCCTTGCGTGCGGCCCGCACCGCCTGCTCGATATCTTCGCGATCGCCCTCTGCGATCTTGGCCAGTACCTCACCGGTTGCAGGATTGTATGTTGGAAACGTCTTGCCGGAAGCGGCTTGGACCCACTTGCCGTTGATCAGCATTGGCCGTGGCTTGTCGATGAACTGCGCCACTTGCGGATGAATTTCCGGGGAAACTGCGATGCCCATAGGCCCTCCTTAGTCGACATGGACTTGCAAGAAAGAAAAGATACCGGACAGAAAGCGCTTGCAGAATGCTAGACCGGGGAGCGGGGCAAATGCAAATCGCTGGCGGGGCGGGCTACTCCCCGTATGGCACCCAGATGTTTTTCACCTGGGTGGCGTGCTCCAGAAACCAGCGTCCCTCGCCTTGTCTTGTGTCAAACCAGTCAATCGCACGGCCTTCGTTGGTCCAAACCTGCTTCAGGTTTCCCGTCGACAGGGCCTTGGCCGCGGACACCAGGGCATCGTCGCCGCAGCACCAGATGGCATCCACGTCGTCGTGTTCGGCGATCGTCTGGAGAAGTTGCGAAGCGTATCCCGTCACAATGTTAACGGCGCCGCCCGGCAGATCGCTGGTGTCGAAGAGCTGGTAGAGGTCACCCGTAATCAGCGGATACTTTTCCGAGGGCACAGCGATCACGGTGTTACCCACCGCCAGCAAAGGCATCACGAGCGAGAAGAAGCCGAGCAACGGCACCTCGGCCGGGCAGATCACGCCCACGGTTCCGATCGCCTCGTTCATCGCGATCGCGACATTTCGAAACGGCGGACTGTGCACGGCGCCGTCGTATTTGTCGGCCCAGGCGGCATAAGAGAAAATGCGCTCGATTCCGAGATCGACTTCCGCAGTAGCTTGGCGTTCGCCGACGACATCCGACAGATGTCGAACAACCTCACTGCGGCGCTGCGACAGATTCTCCGCGCAGTAGTACAGCACCTGGGCGCGGTTGTGCGCTGTAGCCTTTGCCCAGGCGTCGGCTTTGCGCGCAGCTTCCACGGCGTTGCGCACATCTTTGCGATTGCCCAGCGGCGCCTCGCCCAGCAGCCGTCCATCAGCAGTACGGACCGGCATGCTGTGACCGGAATCTGGCCGCGCCTGCTTGCCTCCGATGTAGAGCTTTACTGTCCGATCGATCGCCGGCGTGCTGGCTTCAATCGACTCTTCTGATTTTGGCGCCGAGGCCGCGGTGGGGGTGAGTTTCGGCGCGTGCTTGAACCACGCCGGCTCCATGTATTCGAGCATGCCTTCGCGGCCACCTTCGCGGCCGTATCCGCTCTCGCGATATCCACCAAAGCCGCACGCGGCGTCAAAAAGATTTGCGCAATTCACCCATACAACGCCGGCCTTGAGCTGCGCCGCCACGTGCAAGGCGACGTTGATGCTCTCGCTCCACACGCAAGAGGCCAGGCCGTAAACCGTATTATTGGCGAGCTCGACCGCTTCTCGCGGTGTGCGGAAGGTCATCGCGGCGAGCACCGGGCCGAAAATTTCTTGCTGCGCCACGATCGAAGTCGGATGCACGTTGCTCAGCAGCGTTGGCGGATAGTAAAAGCCGCGCGAGGGAAGGGAAGTCGGCGGCTGCCAGCAGATCGCTCCTTCCGCCACGCCCTGCGCCACCATGCGCTGAATGCGGTCCAGTTGGACGCGGGCAACGATGGCGCCAATATCAATCGCTTTGTCGAGCGGCGGCCCGACACGCAAGGTACTCATGCGGTCACGAATCTTTGAGACCAGAGTTTCGGCGATGCTTTCCTGCATCAGCAGCCGCGAGCCCGCGCAGCAGACCTGACCCTGGTTGAACCAGATTCCATCCACCAAGCCCTCGACGGCACTGTCGAGATCGGCGTCGTCAAAAATGATGAACGGAGATTTTCCGCCCAGTTCTAGCGAGAGCCGTTTGTGGCTTGAAGCTGTCGCGGCGCAAATCGCACGCCCAACTTCGGTTGAGCCGGTGAAGGCAATCTTGTCCACGTCTGGATGTTTCACGAGCGCTTCACCCGTGGAGCCATCTCCCGTGACGATATTTACAGCCCCGTTAGGCAAGCCCGCCTCCTGGCAAAGTTCGGCGAATGCGAGCGCGGTGAGCGGAGTAAATTCCGCCGGCTTCAAAACCACGGTATTTCCTGCGGCCAGGGCTGGCGCGATTTTCCACGCCAGCATCAGCAGAGGAAAGTTCCAGGGAATGATCTGGCCAACGACGCCGCAAGGTTCGTGATCGGGAAATTCCTGCGCGATCAACTGTGCCCAACCGGCGTGATGATAGAAATGCCGCGCCACCAGCGGAATGTCGATGTCGCGGCTCTCGCGGATGGGCTTGCCGTTGTCCATAGTCTCAAGCACGGCCAGCAAGCGCGAATGTTTCTGCACCAGACGTGCCAGCGCGTACAGATATCGCGCACGTACGTGTGGTGTGAGTGCCTGCCATTTCGGGGCCGCGGTCCGCGCCGCCCGCACGGCCGCATCGATGTCGGCGGCGGTGCCTTGCGCGATCGCGGCTAATTTTTCGCCAGTCGACGGATCGAACGTGTCGAAATATCCGCCGGCTGCCGGCGGTTGCCAGGCACCGCCGATGAAGAGTCCGAAGCGCCGCTCGTGACGATCCAGCCAAGCGAGAGACTCTTTCGGATCTTCGGGCGCCGGCCCGTACTCCATCGTCAAGAATTTTTCCGCGATGCTCATGCTTACAATGCGACTTAACGTTGACCGCGGCTCTACGCAATCGGATGCCGATACTCGGCAGAATACCGTCCGGTCGCGTAGTGATCCAATTGCCGCTCGATATCCCCCAGTAGCCCGCTCACACCGAAGCGGAACATTTCCGCGCGCAGCCACGAATCCCCAAGTTCTTCTTTGATCAGGGCCAGCCAGTCGAGCGACTGCTTCGCGGTGCGAATTCCTCCCGCCGGCTTGAAGCCGACCGCCATCCCGGTCTGCTGCGCATATTCGCGAATCGCGCGCACCATCACCAGACTCACCGGCAACGTGGCGTTGGTCGGTTCCTTCCCGGTGGAGGTTTTAATGAAATCCGCTCCTGCCATCATGGCGACGAAACTCGCCCGCGCCACGTTGCGCAACGTTAGCAGATCACCCGTGCCGAGGATCACCTTCATGTGCGCCGGTCCGCACGCCTGGCGAAACGCCGCGATCTCGTCGTAGAGTGCCTGCCAGCGCCCGCCGAACACGTGTGCCCTGGTGATGACGACATCAATTTCGTGGGCGCCCGTTTCCGCTGAGCGGCGAATTTCCGCCACGCGCTCGGCCAGCGGCGAAAGTCCTGCAGGAAATCCGGTTGAGACGGCGGCCACGCGAATGCCGCTGCCTTCGAGCGCACTCAAAGCGGTCTCGATGAACGTGTGATAAACGCAAACCGCGGCGACTTTGATGCCCAATTCCTCGATTCCGAGCTTCTGCACAAGGTCCTGCTGAAGCGGCTGGCGCGCCTTGGCGCAGAGCCGGCGCACTCGTTCTTCGGTGTCGTCACCCGAGAGTGTGGTCAAGTCCATGCAGGTGATCGCACGCAACAGCCAGGCAGCCTGCCACTGTTTTTTCAGAGTTCGCCGCGCCACCTGGGACTGAATGCGACGCTCCACTGCGCTGGTGTTTACGCGTACCTGCTGAATCCAGTTCAGATCGAGAGGAATGCCCGAATTAGCCAGCAGCGGACGCCCTCCAAGCGTGGCGATGGCGGCCGAATGAGGAGTTCCCACGGCGATTTCGCTCTCAGTCCGTCTATCTTGATCGGCTGGCATTGCACGCACCGAGTTGTAATTGTACGGCAGGCACTGGCGTAACGCGAATTTCAGCCGGGCCTGCAATAAGCCATGACCTGGCCCGAAGGTTTACAATGGCGCACGATTTCCGGATGCCTACGTCACATGTCTAAGATTCCCAAAGTATCCGCTGCAATGCGAAGAAAACTCGAGAAGGCCGCGGCGAAAGTGATGAAGAACGCCCATGCGCCCTATTCGAACTTTCACGTTGGCGCAGCAATTCTACTCACGAACGGCAAGATCTTTTCCGGTTGCAACGTGGAAAACGCCTCTTATGGGATGACGAACTGCGCCGAACGCACTGCGATTTTTTCTGCTGTGGCACGGTTAGGGCCGAAGATTGAGATTCGCGCCGTAGCCGTTGCCAACGACCACGGCGTCGCGTGTTCTCCTTGCGGTGCGTGCCGCCAGGTCATTTACGAATTCGGCCCGGACGCGACAGTTTTCTTCCAGGGCGCGCACGGGCCGAAACAGGCGCACATTACAGAACTGCTTCCGGAAGGATTCCGCCTCCAGTGAGCCAGCCCACGACTGTTCACGAGACCCTCCGTGCCATCGATGTCATCTGCAAGAAGCGCGACGGCTTGGAGTTGTCGCGCGTCGAAATCGAGGGCTTGGTCAATGCCTACACGTGCGGGGACATTCCCGACTACCAGGTTTCCGCCTGGCTGATGGCTGTGGTGCTGCGGGGCATGACTTGTGCCGAAACCGCCGCCCTGACCGACGCCATGCTGCGCTCGGGCGATGTCCTCGATCTTTCGGCGCTGCCCGCCAGAAAGGTGGACAAGCACTCGACCGGCGGAGTCGGAGACAAGACCTCGCTCGTGCTGGCTCCTCTCGCGGCCGCGGCCGGCATCGCTGTTCCCATGATCAGCGGGCGCGGCCTCGGGCATACGGGAGGCACGCTCGATAAGCTCGAGGCCATCCCCGGCTTCAACGTGAACCTTTCTGTGGCCGAGTTCCGCCGCGTGCTCGAAACCTGTGGCTGCGCCATGATCGGTCAGACCGCCGAGATTGCGCCAGCGGATCGCAAGCTTTACGCGTTACGCGACGTGACCGGCACGGTCGAAAGTCCATACCTGATTTGCGCTTCCATCATGAGCAAGAAGCTGGCAGAAGGTATCGGGGCGCTGGTGCTCGATGTAAAGACTGGTTCGGGCGCGTTCATGAAGAAGGAGCAGGACGCCGTATTTCTTGCCGAGTTGATGGTCGAAACCGGCGAGCGCATGGGCAAGCAGGTGGTCGCGCTGATTACCGACATGGATCAGCCCTTGGGCAACATGATCGGAAACGCGCTGGAAGTGATCGAGGTTGTGGAGGTTCTGCGCGGTGGTGGTCCGGAGGACTTACGTGAACTCTGCCTCGAACTCGCCGCATGGATGCTGCAACTGGGCGGCGCCGCTGAAACCGTTTCAGAAGGCAAGCAGCAGAGCGCGCGGCTGATTCGCTCCGGGGCAGCGCTCGAGAAGTTCCGCCAGATGATCGAACTGCAGGGCGGAGATCCTCGCGTGATCGACGACGCCCGTCATCTTCCACAGGCACAACACACGATGAAGGTCGCTAGCGCAAGAGCAGGCTATGTTGCTTCGATGCAGTGCGAGCAGATCGGCACGGCCTGCGTGATTCTGGGCGGCGGTCGCGAACGCAAGGAAGATGCTGTGGATCCTTCGGTTGGAATTGTGCTGCACAAAAAAGTTGGCGATCGCGTGGCTGACAGCGAACCGCTGGCCACGATCTACTACAATGCCGAAGCCAAGGCGCAGCGCGCCTGTCAACTGATCGAAGCAAGTTGCCAGATCGACGATGCGCCGCCGGCCGTGAAACTGCCGCTGATTCATCAAGTGATCGGCAAATCCGGAGAGAAACACTGAATGGGACATTTCACCGGCATTCTTGGCCTGTTATCCATGCTCAGCCTCGGTTACCTCTTCTCTACCGACCGCCGCGCGATTCGCATCAAGACCGTTGCCTGGGGCCTAGGCCTGCAGATCCTTTTCGCTATCTTTGTACTGAAAGTGCCGTTCGGCCGCGACATGTTTCAAAAAATCGGAGACGCTGCGAACAAGGTGCTCAGCTACTCCTTCGTCGGTTCGGAGTTTGTCTTCGGTGCGCTGGGCAAGCAAAATTCGAACATCGGATTCATTTTTGCATTTCAAGTGCTGCCGGTCGTTATCTTCATCTGTGCTTTCTTCGCGATTCTGTATCACTTCGGCATCATGCAGATTGTCATTCGCATCGCGGCCTGGATCATGATCCGGATCATGGGCGCCAGCGGCGCCGAATCGCTGAATGTCGCGGCGAGCATCTTCATGGGTCAGACCGAAGCTCCGGTCACGATTCGTCCGTTTCTGCCCGAACTCACCCGTTCCGAGCTCATGACCGTGATGACCAGTGGCATGGCCCACGTCTCCGGTTCGATCATGGCTGCGTACTTTGCCTTCGGTGCTGAACCGCGGCACGTGTTGAGCGCCGTCATCATGACCGCTCCGGGCACGATTCTCGTATCGAAAATGCTGGTGCCTGAAACCGAAGAGCCAAAGACTGCGGGTAAAGTCGTGATGAGCGCTGAGGAAGAGGAAAAAGAAAAACACGAAAACCTTCTCGGCGCAATCGCTCGCGGCACGGGCGATGGTCTCCACATGGCGCTCAACATCGGCGCCATGCTCATCGCTTTTCTCGCGCTAATCGCGTTGCTCGACGGCATCCTCGGCGGCATTCACCGCCACGCCGCATGGTTCCCCTCAAGCCTCGAAGGAGTTCTCGGCGTCATTTTTTCGCCAGTCGCGTGGGTCATCGGGATTCCCTGGCATGACTGCCGCGCCATCGGGAATCTGCTGGGAACGCGCATGGTGCTCAACGAACTCGTCGCTTTCTCAATGCTCGGCCCGCAGAAGGCGGCGCTCGATCCGCGATCGTTCACGATCGCTACGTTTGCGCTGTGCGGCTTCGCTAACTTGAGTTCGATCGGAATTCAGATCGGCGGCATTGGTGCACTAGCGCCGAACAAACGTGGTGAGCTCGCGAGGCTGGGCGTGCGTGCCATGCTTGCGGGCACGATGGCCAACCTGATGTCGGCTTCGATTGCGGGGATGCTGCTCTAAGGGCCTAGCGATTATTCCTCAGAGAGGATTTCTTCCGTGAAAAAACTCCTCAGCCTTATTCCGTTCCTTGCGCAGTGTTTTTTGGCGGCTGCGCAAACGCCGCAGCGCGTCATCATTGACACGGATCCAGGTGTGGACGATGCCATGGCGATTTTGTTGGCCCTGAACTCTCCGGAGTTGAAAGTGGAGGCGTTGACTGTCGTTCCCGGAAACGTCGAGGCGTGGCAGGGCCTGGAGAATGCACTGAAGATTGTCTCGCTTGCCGGACGATGCGACGTTCACATCGCGGGCGGTGCACAGCATCCACTGAACCAAAAGCTGATCACAGCGCAGTTCTGGCACGGGAAGAACGGCCTGGCTGGAGTTGAGCTACCCAAGTCGACTTGCACGGCAGACTTGCGCTTCGGGCCTGACCTGATCATTGAAACGGTCCACCGGTATCCGTATGAAGTCACTCTGATTCCGATTGGGCCGCTGACCAACATTGCGCTGGCGGTGTCGAAAGACCCTTCTATCGTTCCGCTCGTCAAAGACATCGTGATCATGGGCGGGTCGATCTCGGGCGGCAACGTGAACGGCGCCGCCGAGGCCAATATCTACAACGATCCCGAAGCCGCGTCGATCGTGTTCAATGCCGGGTGGACGGTCACCATGGTCGGTTCTGATGTGGGCGAGCGGACGATCATCACGCGTAAATACCTCGCTGAACTCCAGGCCCAGCACGGGCCGGAGAGCGACTTTGTCGCCAAACTCGCGGACTTCTACATCACGCGCTCGGAGAATAGCGGCTACCCCGGCGCTGCCATGTACGATCCGCTTGCGGTTGCCGCAGTGATCGATCCATCGCTGGTGACGCTGAAAGCCATGCACGTGGACGTAGAAACCAAAGGCGAGTTCACCCGAGGGGAGACGGTCGCCAATCGCATGGGATCAAACGAGAACAATGTGCTGCATGGCGACCACTACGAGATCGAAGGAGTGATCGAGCTGAAACCAAATGCGCGCGTCTGCCTGGCATCTGATGCCGAGCGCTTTCTGCGCCTGTTCACGGGCCGGATCGCGGGAAAGTGAATTATCCGTTGGCGTGGGCGACGAGCAGAATCGCCAGGATGTAAAACGCAAACATCAGCGCCAGATAAATCTTTGCCTGCGTGTTGGAGCCGGCAAATTCCTTCCACACGAAAACTCCCCACAGCGCCGCGACCATCGGAGCGGACTGCCCGATGGCGTAGGAGATGGCAAAGCTGGTGGATTTTCCCGCGACCACATTAAACATCGTGCCCACACCCCAGATGCAGCCGCCAAGCAAACCGAGCAGATGACCGGAAGGAGGTGCGCTGAAGAACCCGCCGAATCCAACCGGCTCGCCTACAAGCGGCTTCTTCATAAAGTACACGTTCCACACGAAACACGAGAGCAGCGCGCCGAGCGTCAGAAACACCACGGAACTGTAGGGCGTAAGAGAATTTCCGCGGGTCGCGCCGTACGCCACGAACGGATTCCACAGTCCCATCAGCACGCCCGAAACGATGCATGTGACGATGCTTTTGCGTTCGATTGAACGCCCCGCGCTGGCTAAGCTGCCGTACGCTTTGCCATCCAAGATCACCGCGATCAGCGCACACGCGACGCCGGTCATCAAGAACAGCAGATTGGCTTTCGGCTGCAGGATGTAGCTGAGCACTGTCCCTACCACCAATGCGATTCCAATGGAGACCGGGAACGCGACGGCCAGTCCGGCCATGTCAATCGCCGCCACCAGCAACAGATTCGCGAGATTGAAAATTGCCCCGCCGACAAGCGTCGAGACGATGTTGGATGCATCAGCGGACTGCATATTGTTCAGGAAGCTCTCGGCATCGTGGCCGGTGCTTCCCATCGTCAAAGCCAGTATCAGCGAGATCAGAAAAATGCCGATTGCGTAATCCCAATAAAAAAGTTCGAAGCGGTAGTTTCTGACGCCCTTGTAGGTGTTGGCCCACGAACCCCAGCAGACAGCGCTTGTAATCATCATCAATAGCGCAATCGTCAGATTCGGCGGCGTGAACATTCGTTCTCCTGGGAAACTCCATAACAGAAGGCAAGGAATATTACCCGTTTAATTGAGCGTACGTCGCGCGGCGCAGGAATTCGCCCTGTCCTGCGCGGCCCAGGAACTTGTCGCCTTCCACCAGAATCTTTCCCCGTGACATCACGACATCTGGCATTCCGGTGACCCAGATGCCCTCGAACATCGAATAATCGACGCGCATGTGGTGCGTGGCGGCGCTGATGGTATGCTTACGCTTGGGATCGAACATGACAAGATCTGCATCGCTGCCCACCGCGATCGTTCCTTTGCGTGGATAAAGTCCAAACAATTTTGCTGGGGTGGTCGAAACCAGTTCGACAAAACGATTCGCGCTGAAGCGTCCCCCGGCCACGCCGCCCGAGTAAATCAGGCTCATGCGATGCTCGACGCCCGGACCACCGTTCGGAATTTTGGTGAAATCGTCGCGGCCCAACTCCTTCTGCTCTTTGAAACAGAATGGGCAGTGGTCGGTAGAGACGACTTGCAGGTGGTCGCACTTCAATCCGTTCCAGAGCTTCTCCTGATGCCATTTCTCGCGAAGCGGCGGCGTGAAGACGTATTTCGCACCCTCAAAGCCGGGAGCGTCGAAATTTTCGATGGAAAGATACAAATACTGCGGGCAGGTTTCCGCGTAAACCGGAAGCCCGCGGTCACGTGCCTCCCGAACTTTTTCGAGCGCATCATTACAGCTCAAATGGACGATGTAGATGGGCGCGCCGGCCATTTCGGCGAGGGCGATGGCGCGGGCTGTGGCCTCGGCTTCGGCCGTGGTCGGTCGCGTCAACGCGTGATACTTCGGCGCTTTTTTGCCCTCTGCCAGCGCCTGTTGCACGATGACGTCGATGGCGCTGCCGTTTTCGGCATGCATGCAGATCAGGCCGCCATTTTTTGAAGTGGTCTGCAATGCCTTGAAGATGCTGGCATCGTCGAGCATGAAGATGCCTGGATAGGCCATGAAAAGTTTGAAGCTGGTCACACCGTCGCGCACCAGATCGTTCATTTCGGAAAGCTGGCCGGAGGAAACATCGGTCATGATGCAGTGAAACGCGTAGTCGCAGACGGCTTTGCTCGCGGCCTTGTTCATCCACGTATCGAATGCTTGCCGCAGG
>JASHPH010000057.1 GCA_030038255.1 Candidatus Sulfotelmatobacter sp.
TGATCTTCCAGACGGAAGTAGTAAAACAGCGACTCCGCGCGGGATTGGTGTCCCATCATGAGCAGCAGGCCTCCAAATGTAATAGTGAACGGCAGCATCGGGAACTCTGGCCTGCTTATAACGCCAACGTTGCCCCGCCACAAGCATCAACTGAGGGACTTTTTCAACAGACACAGGCGATGTCACAAGCTTGCGCCGTTTGTTCGTCAAATCTGAGGGTCAACGAGCTTATCGGGATTTTGCGACCGCGCGTCTTATTGTGCTTCCGTGTTCCTTCAGCCCCGAACGCGGAGTCTCCATCTTCAGACCTCGGACGCGCCACGGCATCCTCTGCCGTCAACTAGCGCGTTTTCTTTTAGATGGAGTGGAGGCCCCGGGCAGAGTCGAACTGCCGACCAACGGTTTAGGAAACCGCTGCTCTATCCATCTGAGCTACGGGGCCAGCTGCGGCACGGCGGAGGCGGGACAGCCTCATTATCTCACGGCAACTTGTGGTCGGAGCTGAGCGGTCGGTCAGTCGCGAATGTAGAACGCCGACTCTTGCGGCCGCACCACGCGCGGCATCCACAGAGGCCTCCTCAGCCCGCCGGGGCCGGGCGCAGGGCGGGTAAGCGCTTTCCATCGCTGATACACGGCGAATGAAAGATTCGTATCAACGAAGATGTCGCCGTAGCGGTCGTCCGGCCCGGCGCGTTCCACGCAGACCATCTGATGCCAGCAGTGCATTCCGCTGACGGGATCGGGATGGACCGGGAAAGTAATATCCTGATGCACGCCCGCATCGCTCCACCAGACGCGCTTCGTATCCGGATCAGGGCTCTCATACGGCGCAACGCTCTCCAGTTGGCGCATCCTCCACTGCCCTTTGCCGACTTCCTTCAAATCGACCCAAGCGCTCGACATACGCTCGACTTGCTCGTCTTTGTTGATCCGCCATCGTCCGAGATGATGCGAACAGGCGACCACGCCCGGCGCGAGTCCCTCAGTCACCCATGCATGCAGCACGAAGTAGCCGATCTCGGTGTGCACCTTCATGAGATCGCCGGTACGTATGCCGCCAAGTTTCTTCGCATCGACGGGATTCACCCACAGCGGATTCTTGTGCGAAATCTCGTATAGGTATTTTGCGTTGCCCGAGCGCGTGTGAATGAGATTCGGCAGGCGGAAGATCGGCAACAGCGTGTACACCTCGCCACGCGCCTCTTTCGGCCACTCGACCACAGGCATGTAGCGCGGATCGAAACCTTCGCCCGGATGTCCGAGCGAAGCCCCGTGCGCCGAGCGGTGAATGTGGCTGCGATAATATTCGGGCAGCGCAAACTCCGGCCATTTCCAGTCGGCCAGTGTTTTCGAGAAGATTTCCAGCTTGCGCGACGGAGTGTTGTACCCGACGACGGCTTTATTCTCGACCATCACGCCAACCGCCTTGCCATCCTTGCGCACAACGCCGTTCGCTTCCACCTTCGAACCTGCGAGATCGGCCGCGGAGAGCGCCTTTTCGTTCTGTTTGTATACGTCGCGAGTCACTTCAAACGCGCCATACTTGCGCATGTACTCGAGCGGCGTAAGCCCGTGCTTCTTCGCCGCTTCCAGCAAGCCGGGCACGGAGTTCTCGAAAATCCATCCGTAGTATTGGTCTACGGTTAGCTTTTCTCCGGGCCGATAAGGAGATTCGAAATATTGCCGGATGCCCATGGCGCCATCGGGATCGATCGCCCACGAGAGGTTGATCCAGAACTCGTCTTCCTCCCACACTTCACCGGGATTTGCCTCGTAGGTGTACTCGAACTTCTCACCAGCGCGTTCGCGCAGCACGCGATTCACCGGCTGGCGGAAACCGATCCACTTGCCGGCATACGACTCCTGGCTCATCAGGTCGTGCCGTTCAGAGGCGAAGCCCATGGGCAAGACGTAATCGGCGAACCATGCCGTCTCGCTCCAGGTCGGCGTCAGCGCCGCGTGCAGGCCAACTTTCTCTTCGTCGCGCAGCATTTCGATCCAGGAAAATCCGTCGGGATACGTCCACACCGGATTGAACACGCGCGTGAAATACGCTTCGATTCGCCCGCGGCTTTCTTTCAGAAAATGCGGCAGCAGGAACGACATTTCATGTGTGCACAGGGGCCATTCCTTCGGATACAAGAGCTCGTTCCAGCGCTTCTGCGGCGGAGCGACCTTGAACGGCTTGGGAACAAACTTGTTCCACGCATTCAGGTTGTGTCCGCCCTCGGTTCCGACCGAACCAGTCAGAACGTGCAGCAGCATCAAAGCTCGCGCCGGTTGCCATCCCCCCAGATTGCCCGACGCGCTTCCCCGCCACAAATGGGAAGCAAAGCGGCTTCCCGCGGTCGCAATCTCGCGGGCGATCCGGACAATAACCCCCGCTTTGACTCCACTCTCTTTTTCCGCGAACTTAGGCGTGAAAGGCGCGTAATGCTCTTTCAACGCTTCGATCACCGACTCAAAGCTCTTCCCTTTCGCGCTGAAGCCGTCGACTTCCACTTCTTCCCAGTTTGTCCAATTCCGCATGAACGTCGCGTCGAAGCGATTTTCATCCAGAATAACCTTGGCCATCGCCAGCAGAACCGCGGCTTCCGTTCCCGGGTACGTGGGCAGCCAGTAATCCGCCATGCTCGCAGTATTCGAGAGGCGCGGATCCATCACCGCCAATTTTGCCCCTGCCATCTTCCCGTCGATGATTCTCTGGGCGTGCGGGTTGAAGTAATGCCCCGACTCGAGATGCGCCGAAAGCAGCAGAATGAAGCGGGCGTTCGCGTGATCGGGCGAAGGACGATCCGCGTAATGCCACAACAAGTAGCCCAGCCGCGCCGACGACGAGCACACGTTGGTGTGCGAGTTGTGCCCGTCGATGCCCCACGCCTGCAGCGTACGCTCCATGATGAAATCATGCCCGGGCCGTCCCACGTGATACATCACTTCTTCGCCGCGACCCTCCTGAATCGCTTTGCGAATGCGCGTGCCGAAGGTTTCGAGAACTTCGTCCCACGAGGTGCGTGCCCACTTCCCCGCGCCCCGCGGTCCGGCGCGCTTCATGGGATAGAGCACGCGGTCGGGATCATGAATCTGATTGATGGTCGCCGGCCCCTTGGGGCAAAGACGCCCGCGGCTGGAAGGATGCAGCGGGTTGCCTTCGAACTTTTCGATCCGGCCGGTATTCTTGTCCACATAGGCGAGCAGTCCGCAGGCCGATTCGCAGTTGAAGCAAATCGTCGGCACGAGCTGGTAGTGTTTTTCGACGCGACGCGGCCAAGCGTCAGGATCGAGTTCCACCCAGTCGTCCCACTTCTCCACCGGAGGACAATAGGCGAGATGGCTGCCTTCGCGCTTGAAATCGGTCATCGAAAATCTCTCCGCCAAGTTTAACTTCTCAGCTATTGGGCACGCTTTGCCCTGCCATCACAAAACACCATTCAAAGCTCAGCAACCCGGCCAGAACGAGCACTGCTGCAATGCCAACGAACGAAGTAAGCCACAACAGCAGCACTGGGACGATTCCACCCAGCACCACGGCTCCCGCCCAGAACCAGAATCTGAAAGGCCCGTGCGTGATCAGGCGGGATGCATAGGCGGCGTTGTCGGTCGCGTGCGGCATCATGAATTCGGCCGCGAGGATCAGCAGGTGCAAAACCAGGCTGGACACCAGCGCAATCCTGGCCACACCCATGGTCGCATCCGATCCTCCCAGAACCGGAGGCAATAGAGCCAGCACCGCTGCTCCGCACATCACTGCCTGCACGATCAGGTGCACCGGCAGCAGCGGGGTCTGCCACAGGTCGCGGCCTTCGCACTGCCCGAAAAGAAATGCTGTGTACACCGCCGCCAGAAATCCCGCCAGCACGGTAGGCCACAACAGTCCTGCGGAAATCGCCGAGAGTCCCAGCACTGACGCAAGCCAGAACAGCCCGCATAGCCCGCTGTATCCAATCAGAATGAAGGCTCCGCGCACCAGCCAAGACCGGCTTTGTGGCGTGAACACTACGCGAAGGAATCGTGCCTTATGCTCAAGATCCCAAACCAAGAACACCGTCGTCAGCGCCGTAAAAACCAGGGCAATTGTCGAAAGTGCCACGTCGCGCAGCTTGTCTGGACCCAAACGTCCGAAGAGCATCGCGATGGGAGGAATTGCCAGCGCACCTGAGCCAATTGCCTTGGTCCAGCAATACGCCGGGACCTGCCATCCCCAGGGCCGCGCGTGCGAAACGTCGTAGGCCGCCAGTGCATTGTTCTGCAGCAACGGGCTGTGCGGCGGGTAGATCGCTCCCCCGCCGTGCAGGTGCTCGTTGCGCTCCGCCCACATGTACATCCGCTCGTGCCGCGCCGCTGTAGGCACGATAGCGCTCTCATCGCCGTCGATGTAGTAAAGCTTCGGCCGCGTATTTTGTTCCGGCTTGCGCACGCGCACGGGCTCGCGCGCCAGCAGTTGAGAAATCTCTCCGTCGTACGCGTCCAGATCTCCCGCGATAATGGCATGCTCGGGGCACACAACCACGCACGAAGGCTCCAATCCAACTTCTGTGCGATGCGCGCAGTAGTGGCACTTCGCCGCCGTCCCTTCCCCCGGATCGATATAGATCGAGTCGTAGGGGCAGGCCTGCATGCACGCCTTGCATCCGATGCAGCGCTCCGAGCTGAAATCAACGATTCCGTCCTTGCGCTGATACATCGCCGTGACCGGGCAGATCGGCACGCATGGAGGATTCGCGCAGTGATTGCATCGCGTTACCTGGAAGACCCGCCGCGTGTCGGGATACGTGCCTTTTTCAACGTACTTGACCCAGGTGCGGTTGACGCTGAGGGGAACGTGGTTTTCCGTCTTGCAGGCTACAGTACAAGCGTGGCAACCGATACACTTGCGGTTATCGATGATGAAGCCATATCTCATGCGGGATCAGAGGAACGAGTATTGTAGCCGAGCGCAAGGCCGCGTTTAGTGATCACTCAGAGGCCTATAGGCGAGTTTGAGCAGGCATCAGCACCGCCACCGCTGAGAGGTGCAATTTTCCGGCGCGTTCGCGGCGCTGGGCTACAATCGTTCCGACTTGCGCTCCGGATTCCCGGACCGTGCGCGCAAACGACTCTATGACTGCTGAAATCGCAACGGGTACCGTGCTCGATAGCAAGAAGATCTTTTACAACCGCTTCCTCCTGGTCGTTGCCGGCCTCGGGGGCTTGCTCTATGGCGTGGATGTGGGCATCATCGCGGGCGCTTTGCCCTATCTCGAGGCAACTTCCGGCCTGAATGCGGGGCAGCTTTCCTTCGTGGTCGCCGCAGTCTTGCTGGGCAGCGTGATCTCCACTTTATTCGCGGGCCTGCTCGCCGACTGGATGGGGCGCAAGTCGCTGATGACCCTCAGCGGCATCATGTTCGTCGTGAGCATCCCGATGATTGCGCTCGCGCACGGCTACGGACCGCTGGTCTTTGGCCGCCTGCTGCAGGGCGTGAGTGGCGGGTTAATCGGTGTGGTCGTTCCGTTGTATCTGGCGGAATCTCTCGTCGCCGCGAGTCGGGGCAAAGGCACCGGAATTTTTCAGTGGCTCCTGACCTTGGGAATTGCCGCTGCCGCTATTGTCGGGTTTTATTTCAGCTTCCGCGTCGATCAGGTGGCCAAACTCGGCGACGCCGCCAAACTCTTCGCCTTCAAAGATACGGCCTGGCGCGGCATCTTCTGGGTTTCTTTGCCTCCTGGACTCTTCTTCGTGATTGGCAGCTTCATGGTGGCCGAGTCGCCTCGGTGGCTGCTTCGCCGAGGGAAAAGAGAAGCCGCCTACGCAGCTTTGCTCCGCTCCCGCACGAGCGAACAGTCCGATCTTGAGCTTCGCGAAATGGAAGAAGCCTCCGCAGCGGAGAAACGAAAAACCGCGGCTGGAACCGCGGCCACCGAATCCCTGTTTCGGCGCAAGTATGTCATTCCCTTCGTGCTTGCCTGTATCATTCTCGCCTGCAATCAGGCCACCGGCATCAATTCCATCATTGCCTACAACACAAACATCCTTTTGCAAAGTGGACTGTCCGACTTCCCCGCTCATCTGGGTTACGTCTTGTTCACGCTGTTAAATTTCTTTGTGACTTTCGGCGGCGTGGTGCTGGTGGATCGCAAGGGTCGGAAATTTCTTCTTGGCGTCGGCACCGCCGGCATCATAGTGTCGCTGATCTGCACAGGATCTTTATTCCGCAAGACAGAAAGCCTGCGTCTCGACGCAAAAAGCGCGGTCCAGTCGCTGGTTACTGCCGACCAGAAACTATCCCTGCTCTACAACAGTGAATTGGCCGGCAGACTCAGCGGCGGCAAATGGGACTCGAGCCAGCCCACATCGCTCGTCGTCATCTATTCCTGTGGAGATTTTCGTGCGGCGAGCCGCGCAGTTCGCTCCGACGACCCGGCTGCTAAGCCGATCGAAATCAGTCGCGACGGCTGTGTCCCTGCCAACACCGTGAATGCCTTCTTCTCGAATCCATTTGGCAATCTGGATGCCTCACGCAGCGCGCCCCTCGCAATTGAAAATGCTCTGATCAGTCCGGTTCCCAGCTCAGGCAACGGCTGGCTGGTAGCCATAACGCTTTTTGTGTTCATGGCATTTTACGCAGTCGGTCCGGGCGTTTGCGTTTGGCTGGCGCTTTCCGAGCTGATGCCGACCCGCATCCGCTCCAATGGCATGAGCATCGCATTGGTGCTGAATCAGGTAGTCTCCACGACGATCGCTGCGATTTTCCTCCCCACGGTTGGCAAGTACGGCTACTCAACCATGTTCTTCGGGTTCGCTGCCTGCACGGTCGTCTATTTCGTCACCGCAACGTGGTTTCTGCCCGAGACAAAGGGAAAAACGCTGGAAGAGATCGAAGCACACTTTGAGGCGGCGCACGCATAGCTGTCGAGGACATGCCTCGGTCGGCGGCTGGAGCATCGCAACGGGCGCCCGTTTGCCCATTCCCTCGGGAATGATTTACTCTGGCCTCTGTCCCCATGACTCCGAGCAAAAAGAAGAAAAAGACTGCGACTGACTCCCAGCACTCGCACCTGATGCGGCAGGAAATCTACCAGCAGCCTGAAGCCATCGCCAAGACCGTCGCCAAGCACCTGCGCGATGACCTGATTTTCCCGGGCGAACTAGACGCCATTGAGGGCGCACTGCTGACGTTCGAGAAGCTGATTATCGCGGCCAGCGGATCGAGCCGTCATGCCGGTCTGGCCGGGGAGATCATGATTGAGGATCTCTCTGGTGTGGCTGTCGACGTCGAGTACTCGAGCGAGTACTCCTATCGTTCGACTCACGCCGCGATCGACCCGATCGTGATGGTGATCACGCAGTCGGGAGAAACCGCTGACACCATTGCCGCGCAACGTGAGGCGTTGACGCGCGGCGTCAAGACGATTGCGATCTCGAACGTGCCCGATACGACCATCGTGCGCGAGGCCGGCGCCGCGCTGATTTCAGGGGCTGGTCCTGAGTTGGCCATCCCCGCCACCAAGAGCTTCACCACCCAACTCACCATCCTCTACCTGATGGCGCTATTTCTCGCCCGCAAGCGCGGACGAATGACTTCCGAGGTAACTCGATCCTACCTGCAGCGTCTGCAGCAACTCCCCGCGGCCATCGACAAGAACCTGCGCACCTGGGACGATCTGGCCGGGCAATTCGGCGCCGTCCATTGCAAGGCCGAGAAATTCCTCTATCTCGGACGCGGCGTGCACTATGCCATTGCGCGCGAGGGAGCGCTCAAGCTCAAGGAAATCTCATACGCGCACGCGGAGGGATATCCCGCCGGAGAACTCAAGCACGGCCCCAACGCGCTGGTGGATGAGACTCTGCCCGTGGTCGTGCTGGCGACGCTCGACCACAGGGATCCGGATTCGGTACTACGCTATCGCCGAACGCTCGACGTCATGAAGGAAGTGAAATCGCGCCGCGGACCGCTGGTGACGGTTGCGACCGAGGGCGACAAGGAAGTAGGCAAGATCGCCGACCAGGTTTTCTACGTGCCGCCCGCTCCAGAACTGCTGCTGCCTATCGTCGAGGTCATTCCGCTGCAACTTTTCGCCTATCACGTGGCCGTCGACAAGGGATACGACGTGGATCATCCGCGCCACCTGGTCAAGGCGGTGGTGACGGAATAGCAGAGTGGGCCAGAACTACGGTTTCCATGGGCTCATTGGGTCATCGCCACGGCAAGTCGCCCAACAAGCGATCCCGATGGCGACTGCTAAACCGACCCCTATCGCGTACGGCGAATTCATGATCGCGCCGTCCCCCGTCAGGGTGGGGCGTTGCCTGACGTCGGCGCCTCCGCACTTCTCCTCGCGCGATTTCTGCTCGCCTTCGCGCACAATCGTACGACCCGATGCACCCGACTGCCGTGCCTGCCGCGGATTGTTGGAGCGGGAATCGATGTACACATCACTCTTGAGTGCCGATACCGTGACCTTGCCGTCCATGTCGGTAACGTCGTAGTGAGTCCACTCGGCGCTGTTCACCGGGGTCACGGTCACGCAACCTACGCGAACTTTCAGTCCACGCGAGGTATTCACCGAGAGGCTGCCGTGGTCCAGGACAAGTTCATCCGCGTCGTATTGCACCACGGATTCCGGGTTGATATCCGCGGAAGAGCCTGTCGCTTCGATGCGCGCCATCGCGTTCTTCGGTACTTCAATGAGGTCGTTCGGAAAAATCGCGCTCGCTGCGGGAGCGGGATTTCGGTTCAGCTGAACCCCGCCGCTGCTGCGCAGCATAGCGGGCGTGCTGTCCTGGGCCAGCAGAGACACGGGCAGAATTGTGGTCAGCAGCGAGCAAACGAGTTTGCGCCATAGGAGCAAGCTACGCCCTGTGAGGTTTCCGCACGCCTTCTATCGTCAGCTTAGCTGCGACCGAAGGAAGCGACTATTGCCTTGCGTGGTGCCAGCCAGGCGGTTTCACAGGAGGTGACCGCAGCAATCAGGAAGCGCGAAGGGTTTCTACATTCTCACGTCAGTTGCCATGCAGGCGTGCGACGTCTGCGTTGGTTAAGACGCGTGATGCACGCGGTTTGTTGGCTTTCCAGTAGGCGGCGATATTGCCCAATGGCATTCCGTAATTGCTCTGCGCATCCGCCACCGCGGTCACGCCGACGTCGGCGATGCTCGACGGTATGGGACGCGATGGTCCCGCCGAGCTAAGCTCGATCTCACTGGATTGCCCGACCGTTGACGTCTCTACTGCCGAGGATTCCCCTGCGGCCGGTTCAGTAGAACTCGCGCCAACCGGCGACACGCCCCAATAGATGCGGTCGATCGCAGCCTCGCTCCTGAGGCCGCCCACTGCCGGAGAACTGGGCTCGCCCGTACCTTCTTCGGCAGGAGCGTTGGGGTTGCTGGCGAGCGGCGCAGAAAGCGAGAGGGTCGGCGTCGCAATCGGGCGGAAGAAGAGAGGCGATCCGTAGTTCATCAAATACTGCGGACCTACGGGGAAATTGGTGTCCTGTGCTACGCATAACCCGCTGAAAATCAGCAGCAGCAATACAAGCTTGGCACGCCACAACTCACGCATACAGTCCTCCGGCGGCGGCAGCGTCTGAATTGATTATCGCGCCGACGGGACAGATTTGCCAGAGTCCGGCCCTTCGAATCCGGCTTCCGGCGCGGTTTTCAGCGGCCCGCCGACAAGGCGGCGGCGTTTCGGCGCTCACGCCGGTTTTCCAGGATCACGTAGAGCATGTACAGGACGATCGCCAGATTTCCAACGAACACAGAGCAGCGCAGGAGCGTGAGGCCGCGTAGGAGCTCGCGAATTTCGAGCGGGAGCAGAAGCGTCCCGGAAACCAACGCCACCCATTCCGCCCATGTGCGCTCCTTCCACAAGCCATAGGCCTCTGTGAAACGCAGCGCCGCATAGGCAAAAGCGATGCGAGCCGCGGCCCAAAGGCGAGCGTCAGTGATGCTGTCGGCGAAGTCGAGAAACATCTGGGCTGAGTGGCGATCGGTGCTGATATGCAACAGCGCAAGCAGGCTTTCGGCGATTAGCCACAAATCTCTGTGAACCAGAGCAAGGGCGCAAAACCCCATGACCAGCACAAACGCCCCTTTGACAAACTCGAAGAAGGCAACCGCCCGCAGCACACGCCGTTGAGTGCGGTGCGGATCAGTCTTGGTTCCGGGCTGGGACATGCGATCGCAGGATGACTCAAGGCAGAGTATCACGAGCGAAACAGGTTCGATCCGTGTCACGGCTTTGTGTTCCGCTTGTAAACTGTGGAGATTCCCCGTTCCGACCGTAGCGCCATAGTACGGGCCCTGCATCAAATCAGCCATGGGGCAAGGGCGCGCGGCATCCCTCCGGAGTGGTAAATTACTGCTTACAATTATTCCTGCCTCATCCTGAAAGACAACAGGTTGGCATCGACGAACAACTCGAATGCGCCATCCCGCCGGCGATGGACTTGGCCCGTCATCGTTTTTGTCGCCGCGGTTCTGTTGTATTTCTCCTTTCATCGCGCACCGCTGCGCGTGCACGCCGCTATCGTGCAGCGTGGACCAATTCGCAGCCTGATTTCGACTAACGGCAAAATCGAACCGGTCCAAAATTTTGAAGCGCACGCTCCCGTCGCGACTACCGTGAAGCGCATCTTAGTGAAGGAGGGCGATCACGTGCGCAAGGGCCAGCTTCTGCTTCAGCTCGACGATGCCGATATCCGAACTCAGGCCGCCCGCACACTCGCTCAAGTGAAAAGCGCTCAGGCGGATCAATCCGCGCTGAAGACCGGAGGCACGCAGGAGGAGATCATCACCTTGCACGCGCAGCTGGTAAAGGCCCGCAGTGCGCGCGACGCGGCACAGCACAACGTTGATGCTCTGCGCCATCTCGAGCAGCAGGGCGCGGCTTCTCCAGGCGAGCTTCGCCAGGCTGAAGACACCCTCGCGAGTGCGCAAGCTGACGTCACGCAAGCGCAGCAGAAGCTGAATGATCGTTACTCGCAACCCGAAGTGGCCCGCATCCAGGCCCAGGCATCTGCCGCCCAAGCCGCACACGATGCCGCAGAGGACGCGCTGAGTAAATCCACGGTTCGCGCGGCTTTCGACGGTGTTGTCTATTCCCTGCCCGTCAAGCAGGGTGCCTTCGTGCAGGCCGGCGACCTGCTGCTGCAGGAAGCCGATCTGTCGCGAGTAGTCGTGCGCGCCTTCGTCGATGAACCCGACATCGGCCGCCTGTCGCCTGGACAGAAAGTCGAAGTAACATGGGACGCCTTGCCCGGCCGCACCTGGGCCGGCTCGGTCACTGGTGTTCCTTCCACGGTGAAGCCCCGCCTCAATCGCAATATCGGTGAGACCACCTGCACCATCGACAACCACGATCTGCGGCTTCTGCCCAACGTCAACGTGAACGTGACCATCCTGGTCGCCGAACACGACAACGTTCTTACGCTCGAGCGTGACGCGCTGCGCGCCGAAGACAGCAAACTCTACGTCTACCAGATCGTCGACGACCACTTGAAGCGGCAGCCAGTCGAAATTTCTCTGCAAAATCTAACCCGGGTCGAGATCACCTCCGGACTTGCTGAAGGCGCGCTCGTCGCACTGTCCGCAGAAGAATCCAAACCGCTCTCCGACGGTGTAGCAGTCACGGTGGTTCACTAGGGCATGTCCCCGGCTGGATCACTCGTTCGCGCGCCTTTTGCAATTCGCTTGTCGCTGATCGCGTCCTTTCTGGTTTTCGTTTGCCCACTCGCGCCAGCCGAGACTTCTCCGCGAGAAATGCTCGCCGCCGGCCGCGTGGATGAAGCCATCCAGACTCTACAACAGCAAATCGACCGCTCCAGAACGGACGCCGCTGCCTACAACCTGCTGTGCCGCGCTTATTTCATGCTGGAGGATTGGGATCACGGCATTCCTGCGTGCGTCCGTGCTCGCGACCTGGATCCTACGAACAGCCGGTACCAACTTTGGCTCGGCCG
>JASHPH010000004.1 GCA_030038255.1 Candidatus Sulfotelmatobacter sp.
TCGGCCGCTTGCCACCACGTGATCTTCTTCGCCATTGCCCGCAAAATCACTTCCTGTATCTTCATCGCCCGCTCCATGGCGGTCTTCAAGTAGGAGTCCATGCTTGGCATGGTCTCCTACTCTCACCGCCCGAAAAGCGGACATTTCATGTGCTAATTCCACCGGACATTTGATGTGCTAACGACATTACCGCCGAATCCCTATTGACTAAGCCCTAGGCGAGGTCCAGAATGCTCGGCAATTGTGTGGGAGGGCTAGGGGTTGATCTCCCACCGACGCCCTAGGAGCTCACTCATATGACTCGAATGCCTCTTCGTTCCCTCATTCGCAAGAGCCTCAAGTTCGTCGGGTACGCATTCGCGTGCGGCTTCGCGCTGGCTTGCCTTGGCGGTTTGCCGGCTCATGCCCAGGGCCCGGGCTTCGCGCCCTTTATGAACACGGGCGCCCCTGATGCCGCGTTCTCACAGATGGATTTTGCGCAGATCTACCTGGACACGCAGACCAAAGAGCAGCAAAAATACGCAGAGCAAAGGGCGCAGCGACAGCATTTGGTTGAAACTGGCTTAGTGTCTGCACTGGACCTCCAGGCTTCCGACAAGGCGCTGCAGGAATACAATCAGGCTGCGACGCTGATGAAGGCACAGCACGCCAAGGAAGCGATCGTCCATCTGCAAAAGGCTATTGTCGCTTATCCCAAGTTTGTTCTCGCCCACAACACTCTGGGTTTGGCATACGTGGATCAACAGGACTCGCGGGCCAGACAGGAGTTCGAGACGGCCGCGAATCTGGATCCGAAGTTTCCAGGCTCGTTCTTCAATCTCGGGATGCTGGCGCTGTCGGCCAAGGATTGCCAAAGCGCATCCTTGCACCTGGAAAAGGCGGCGACTCTCAACCCGAAAGACCCCAAGATCCTCGCCGCACTGGCCTTTGCGCAAAACGCGAATCAGCAGTACCAGGACAGTATCGCCACGGTTCAGCGGGTTCACGCCATCGACCATCGTGGGCTGGCGACCGTGCACTATATTGCCGCCAATGCCGCGATACAGTTGAAGGATTACGACACCGTGCAGCGCGAGTTAACGACCTTCCTGGCTGAGGATCCGACCAACCCCTTTGCGCCCGCCGCGAAAAAGGATTTAGACATTCTAGCCAAGCGTGCGAGCCCGGGAGTTGAAACTTCCACTGGCAATTCGCAGACTGCCCTGGCGGGCCAGCCACAGCCGGTACAAACATTCCCCAACAGTGATCGCCTGAAGGCTGAACTCAAAGGGGTGGAAGGCGAACCGAAGGGCGAGAGCTGTCCAAGTTGCAACATCGCGCCTGCGCCCAATCCCGCGCCGTCCAATACAACCGTAGTAAGCGCCCGCCCGGCAGGCGTGATTCCCATTTACGGGGGGCCCGTGTACACCATTCGCAAGGCGGTGGATGAAACGGCTTTGTTCTTCGCCGTCAGCAGCCATGGACACATGGTGAACGACCTCGAACTGTCTGACATCCACATTCTCGACGACAGTAAGCCTCCGGAACGAGTCATGCTATTCATCCCGCAGTCGAAGCTGCCGCTGCGGCTCGGTTTGGTGATTGACACCAGCGGCTCGGTCCAGGATCGCTTTGGGTTTGAAAAGCACGCGGCCGAGAGATTCCTAACTAAAGTGCTGAATCCAAAACTCGACCTGGGCTTCGTCATCGGTTTCAGCACTGATAACAACGTGACGCAGGATTTCACTGCCGATCGTGAGGCACTGGCAAAAGGCATTGAAAAACTGACCAATGGCGGTGGAACCTCACTCTTTGATGCCGTGTCGTTTGCTTGTTGGAAGCTTGCTGCGTACCCGGAGACCGAGCGTGTGGCGCGCGTTTTGGTGATTTTCACCGACGGAGAAGACAATTCCAGCCACCGCAGCCTGAAGCAGGCCATCGCGGAAGCGGAGAGGGCCGGAGTCATCGTGTACACAGTCAGCACGGTCGAAAAGATGGCTTACAGCGTAAGCTCGAACGTGGACACCAGCGTTCGCACCGATGCCGACAGAGTTCTGGAAGTCCTCGCCGAGCGTAGCGGCGGCGAAAGCATGTTCCCCGGGGACATGCAAACGCTCGACAAGGCCCTGGACAAGCTGCGCGATCTGATCCGCAGCCGATATCTGGTGGTTTACCGGCCTGCTGATTTCGTGCCGAACGGTAAGTTTCGTCCCGTTCAGGTGATTGCGGAGAGAAAGCACGAGCGCATGCACGTGCACGTGCGCAAAGGCTACGACGCGCGGTTGGAAGGGCAGCCGAATTGGTGGCAGGAGGGGCAGCATTGGAATCGTGCCGACCTCGAAGGCCCCTTCCCGGAAGCTGGCGTTCAACCGGCCGCTCGACCTGCCTCCCTGCCCTAGCTCCACAGGCGATGACAGTTCGTCTACACTTCCTCCACGCAGCTCTTGCGTGGAGGAATTTCTTTGCCTACCATCCGCGCTATTTTCTGGGACGTCGGCGGCGTGCTGCTCACCAATGCCTGGGACCGCGCGCAACGTA
>JASHPH010000058.1 GCA_030038255.1 Candidatus Sulfotelmatobacter sp.
CATGTTGTCTGAGGGTACGATGACACACAGGTCGCACAAAGCCCTCATCTTGCCGCCTTGAAAACCTGTCAGTCCGATCGTGAAAGCTTCCGCCTCGCGTGCTACCTGAAGTGCTTTCAGCACGTTCGGTGAATTCCCGCTTCCGCTGATGGCAAGTGCGATATCGGCCTTTTCGATGAACGGCGTCAGCTGCTCAGCAAAGATGTCGTCGTAGCTGGCATCATTGGCCCAGGCGGTCATGAGCGGAACGTTGTCAGTCAACGCAATCACGCGCAAGCGTCGATTACCGTTCTGCACGGTGCCCTTGCCAAGGTCGCACGCGCTATGAGAAGCCAACGCGGCGCTTCCCCCGTTCCCAAACACAAAGACCGTTCGGCACTCGAGGTAGGCGCGCCACAATACCTCCGTCACGCGGTCGATCAGGGCAAATGGCATGCGTTTCAGAACAGCTTCAACGCCCAGGAAGTAGCTCTCCGAGCGAGTGATCGGAACAGGTGAAAAATGTGAGGGTGCGGAATCGCTGCCTCGCTGAGTCGGCAAGGTGCTCATGTAGAAGTAACCTCAAAGTGAATTGGTGCAGCTGAAGTGCGAAGGTGCGAGGTATGACGTTATTGCCCTGCAGCCAGGACCACGCCGGCTTCCTTCATATGCGAATAAGCGTCTCGCACTTGCTGGGGAATGCCGCCGATTGTTTCCACCCAGTTCAGGAAATCGTCGAGGATGTCCGAAAGATTCCGCTGCGGAGCCCATCCCAAACCCCGCAGCTTCGCAATAGATGACACGCTATTGCGGTTGTCGCCACTCCGATATTCTCCGGGAATGCAGAGCTCAACGTCGTTCCCAATTTTTTCGCGGACACGCTGCGCGTATTCGATTACGGAGGTCGGCTGCCCGCTTCCGACATTGAACGCTTGGGTATCGGCTGCGTTTTTTTCAAGCACAAGCATGTTGGCGTTCACCACATCGTTGATATGCACGAAATCACGCGTCTGGAGCCCGTCCTCGTAAATCACCAACGGATCGCCAGTCAGGGCGCGGCTCACGAAAATCCGGCAGATTCCCGAGTAGTGGTTGAATAGCGACTGGCGAGGCCCCTGCGTGATGGAATAGCGGAGAGCAACGGTCGGAATCCCGTGGATCCATCCGAGTCCCAGCGCCGTTTTTTCCTGTGCGAGTTTGGAGACAGCATATTGGTTGTAAGGGTTTGTGTGCTCCTCCACAAGCAAGGTCGGAGTGGCGCGCTGGTTGCACTGCGGGCAGGTTACCTCCCATTCTCCGCGCTGCAATTGTTCCGTGCTGCGGGGAATCGGAAGGAACGGGCCGTGCTGCTGGCAAGCGTATTGTCCTTCGCCGTAAACCGCCTGCGAAGATGCCACAATCACTTTTCGAATCTTCATACGTTCTTCGACGATCAGTTCGTAGAGAAGTGCTGTGCTTACGGCATTCACAGCCAGGAATCGGGAAAAATCGGGCATGTAGTCCTGATACGCTGCTTGATGAGAAACGATGTCTACATCGCGCAGCGCATAGCGGAAAGTCTCGCGGTCAGTTACGTCGCCGCGGATAAACTCGACATCGTTCGGGAACTGCGGAGGCCGACCGCTGGGGTGAACTTTGGGATCGAGGTTATCCAAGACTCGAACTTCAAAGCCCTCGGCGTGAAAACGATCAACAAGATGGCTGCCAATGAACCCGGCGCCGCCAGTGACAAGAACGCGCATGGTTATTGAGCTCCTGATAGTAAGTTGGTAGCCGCCGACACCAATCCCAAAGCAAGAAATGCTGAGTCAAGCCGGGGAACCTTCATGCTTCTTCTCGTCTTGGCAGTTCTTTCGGTTCCCTAGTCCGCGTCCACCATTTCCGCGACACGCTGCGGTGCAACAACCTGGGAAGCAATCCACGGATATGTGATCGCCAGTCCTTGCTCCAGACGGATCGAGGGCTCCCATCCCAGAACTTCGCGCAGGCGGGTGTTGTCACTATTGCGGCCGCGCACGCCCTGCGGCCCGGTGAGGTTGTGGCGCTTGCGGATGTGCTTGCCGGCGGCGCGCGCGACCATATCCACCAGTTCATTGATGGTGACAAGTTCGTCGGTGCCTAGATTCAGTGCGTCGCGGTAGTCGCTGGCCATCAGGCGAATCAGGCCTTCGACGCAGTCGTCCACGTACATGAACGAGCGGGTCTGCTCGCCGTCGCCCCAAACTTCGATCTCGCCGCCATCGGCTGCGAGCGCGACCTTGCGGCTGATGGCCGCCGGCGCCTTCTCCTTGCCGCCGTCGTAGGTGCCGAGCGGGCCGTAGACGTTGTGGAAGCGCACGATGCGGGTCTCGAAACCGAAATCCTTGTAATAATAGTGGCAGAGCTCCTCGGCGAAAAGCTTCTCCCATCCGTAGCCCGGCTCGGGATCGGCAGGATACGCATCTTCCTCGCGCAAAGGCTTCACATCGGGGTCCTTCTGCTTGGCCTGGTTGTACACGCAGGCGGAAGAGGAGAACAGGAAGCGCTGCACACCGTTCTGACGGCTGGCTTCGAGCATCTGCGCGTTGATCAGGATATTGTTGCGGCTGATATCGGCATGGTTGGCTGTGATGTAGCCGATCCCGCCCATGTCGGCGGCGAGATTGTAGACCTCGTCTATGCCGCCGCGCGTCGCCAGCAGGCAGTTTTCGTATTTGCGCAGGTCGAGGATTTCCATCTCATCCGCCGCGCTCGCTTCATACTCCGGGTACTTGATGTCGGCCCCGCGCACCCAGTGGCCATCTCGCTTCAGCCGTTTGACCAGATGATGCCCGATGAAACCGCCCGCCCCTGTGACCAGTATCCGCTTCTGCTTGTGCATGTCTTGCCCCCTGATGGGTCGTTCCAAATTCTTGAGGTGCTGCCGACTCCGTGCCTCGCTATTTACCCGTACCCGACAAAACGGCTCCCAATGTCCGCACCAGAATGGCGAAGTCAAGCGAGAGAGACCATCGGCTGATGTATTCCAGATCGAGTCGTACCCAGTCATCAAGATTGCTGATCTGGTTTCGGCCGCGCACCTGCCACAGGCAAGTAACCCCGGGCTTCACCGCTAACTTTTGTTTCTGGAATGCGCTGAACTGCGCGTACTCCGTTCCCAGCGGAGGCCGTGGACCCACTAAACTCATATCGCCCTTGAGAACGCTGTACAGCTGCGGCAACTCGTCGAGACTGTATTTTCTGAGCCACGCTCCTACTCTTGTAATGCGTGGATCGCGCGACATCTTAAAAACAGGGCCGGTCATTTCGTTGTGACGTGCCAGTTGGTCGCGAAGAGCCTCGGCGTTTTGAACCATGGAACGAAACTTGTAGCTGGTGAACGGCCGGCCGCCGCGACCGACAACCTTCCAGCGATAGAACACCGGTCCGGGAGAACCGAGTTTCACGGCAATTGCCAGCGCCAGAAAAATCGGGGAGAGCAGCAAAAGCAGGACTGCCGCAACCGTAATATCAAACGCCCTCTTTATAGCCAGACGAAGTGGGCTCCGCCAGTAGGGAGATAACACCACCCATCTGCTCTGATCGAGCGCGTCAGTGCCGTTTGCCGGGGAAACCGCACTCAGTTGAACCATGTTCTATGCCGACCTGTCGATCGAGGATTTCCAGCGCGCGTCGTGAGACGGCTCTTTTAGGAACTTATCCGGTGCTGGCGTGTCCTGACCGGATTTGGAGAGGCGCAGGCATTCTTGCTCGAATGCGGCCAGAATTTTCTCTTTGTCCAGGCTCGCCTCTGCGTATTGTCTGGCGTTTTGCCCGAGGCGGATTCGTAATGGCGTATCCTTGGCTAACCGAGCGATTGCCTCGGCGAACGATGCACCATCGTGGGCCGGGACTCGAATTCCGCAGTGCTGGACCGCTATCGCCAGCTGAGTGCCCTCTGCCGCGGTGGTTACCACGGGGCGTCCGCTGGCGAGGATTCCTGTCAGCTTCGATGGCATCATCAGGTCAGCGACCCCTGCGCATTGCGGCAAGAGGTGTATGTCCGCGAGATTCAAAAGTTCATTAAGCCGCTCGATGGGCTGAAGAGGAAGCCAATGAACATTCGCGAGGTGAGCACTCGCCTTTGCCAAAGCGTCCCGGTACGATCCATCGCCACAAAAGACGAACTGAATGTTCTGGTCGTTCCCAAGTAAATCGGCTGCCTCGGCGAGGATCTCCAGCCCCTGCTTGCGTCCCATCGTTCCGGAGTAAAGAGCGACGATCGCGTCGTCCGGGATGCCGAGCTCGTCACGAAAAGCGCTAGCTGTTGGCGCGGGAAATATGCGGCTCGTGTCTACCCAGTTAGGGAACATGACACTGCGAACAGGCGGGAAACCTTTTTCCCAGAGTCGATCCATCATTTTCGGCGAGATAGTGGACACCCGATCAAAAGCCATCATTGACTTTCGGTCGACAGCGGCAATTAGA
>JASHPH010000059.1 GCA_030038255.1 Candidatus Sulfotelmatobacter sp.
AACCGCCGGATTTACCACCGGTGCTCTTGGTGGATATGGGCTTCGCGGTCATTTGCCCGCTCGCCCTGCACCGTAGGCCTCTTCATCCGGTTCTTGTTCATCGGCTCCCGCTTTTGATCCACGCTTCTTTCAGACCCCGCCTCACGACGACGCCCTTGCGCTTCTCTAGTCCTTCACCTCCACCAGGTTGGACAGGGAACTTTCACCCCCAAGCTGTCGAACATGTTCGGCACACAAATAAAACCGGGGACGGTTGCCCGTCCCCGGCGTCGTAACTGCCTGACTTCGGCCTATCGAACTCAGTTGGCTTGGCTCACCTGATCGAGCTCCACCCCATCGCCCGCGTGTACGTCTTCCAAAGCGAAGACGATCATACCGGTGGACGTCGTCGGAGTCACGCCGATGATCACGATTTCCCCAACCGCCCGGCGGGGCAGATCGCGGACGTGAATCACAGGACCGTTCGATTTGGTGAACATTTTGGGATCGACCGAAGGAGTCTTCGCTTGCGTATCCTCCGCAATCGCGGCCTTGAAGGAGAGTGAGTCGACGGGGTCTTCCAGGTCGGCCTGATAGCCGCGCACGGCGCGGAAGAAGTCGCCCACCTTCACGCCCTGGTTCGCGCCCACGTTCAGGTAAACCTTCTGGCCGGTGCCCAGCTCGGAATCGAAATCCTTGCCCATGACGATGCGTCCAGAAACCTTGTTGCTGGCGGGCAGGAAGCGATCAAACTGGATCGGCGTGTGGAAGCTCACCGTCTGTTTTTCTGCAAACGGGATGGCCGTATCGCCCGGGTTGAGGCCGTCGCACGAGTATTCGATCAGGGCGATGGCGCTGTGACTACGGGTATCAATAACTTTGACGCGCCCGACTTCCTCGTAGGGCTGGCCGGTTGCTTTCAACAGCTTTTTCTGTCCGGGGTACATCTCGTACTCGTTGACGTCACGCAAGGCGCGCACAATCTCGTACTGGGCACCGATGCTATAGCCAGTCCCGTGCAGGTAAATCACGTCGCCGCGGGTGAACTTGGTGGTGCTGGGCGTCTGCAATCCGCCCATGATGTAGTTGGCGTCCGGCAGGACCTGTTTGTTGATGAACCCGGCACAATACAAGTCCGCGTAGGTGGGCGTCTGCACGCGCTCGGTCGGGAAGCCAGCCGTCGTTATGACGGTTCCCTGCGGAGCTTCGGCCGGAGTAGCATCGCCCGACTGGGCCCACGCTGCAGCCGCGAACAAGAACACGAACAGTCCTGTTTTCTTCATGTTACCTCCGGGAAAGGAACGTCAGAGTCCTCTTCCCCCAGTCAGCAAACGTTAAGTGCCAGAAAGGAAAGGCTTCACGGGGAAGGTAACAAGCGGGTAAGGGTGGGTCAAGGTTACGAGGGTGTGGGGCAGGCTGGGGCAAAAGTTTTTCGCAGGAAGTGTGAATCCGTTGTTGCATAAAGAATTACTCCCCTGTAATAATGCGCCGTCATTACAGTTAGACGATTTGAAGCTGCAGCGATGAACTCGGCCCCCGCATACACACCGCGACTGTTGCCCCTGCGTCTGCCGCGCGTTTGTGTAGCGGTTATCGGCTCCGATCCGACCGAAATGGCCGATAAGGCCGAATCGCTGGTACGGGATAATCCCTTTCTCGAGTTCAGGTTAGACTACCTGTCGAAGCCCGGCCTGGCTCTTCCCAGGATCAAGCGCTTTGCCGATTCCCACCCTGGAACGGTGATCATTGCGACCTGCCGCCGGGTCCCGAACGGGGGCAAGTTCCGCGGCTCGATCGGCTCACAGCTTGACATTTTGAGCAAGGCGGCAGCCGCGGGCTGCCAACTGGTTGACCTTGAACTGCAAACCGCCAGCAAGTGCAAGCCGGAGAAGCTGCAGAAGCTGCGCGGGAAGACCGCGCTCATTCTTTCCTTCCACGATTTCCGCGGGACCAGGAAGCTGGAAGAAACGCTCGAGAAGATGCTGGCCTATCCGGCCGACTTCTACAAAGTGGTCAGCACCGCCACCATGCTTTCCGACAACGTGACCATGATCAAGTTCCTGGCCAGCGAAGGCGACAAGCATTCGCTGATCGGCATGTGCATGGGCGAGCAGGGCATCATCAGCCGCGTGCTGGGAGTACGCGCCGGCAGCCTTTTCACGTTCGCCTCTGTCAGTGCCGGCGAGGAAACTGCTCCCGGCCAGGTCACGGCGCAGGAATTGCGCAGCGTTTATCGCATCGAGCAAGTGGATGCGGCCACCCGCGTGTACGGCGTGGTGGGCGATCCGATTGCGCACTCGCTCTCGCCGGCGATCATGAATGCGGCCTTCCGGCGAGAAAACGTCAATGCGGTTTTCCTGGCATTGCATGCGAAAACGCTGAAGGATCTGCTGACCTGTGTGCGCGAGATTCCGATTCACGGCATCAGCGTCACCATGCCGTACAAGGAAGCGATCCTGAATTATCTGGACAACACCGACTCGCACACGTCGAAGATCGGAGCCTGCAACACCGTCGTGCGGGCGCAGGATGGCAAGCTTTACGGCTTCAACACCGATGCGGCTGGAGTGGTCAGGCCTCTCGAACGCCGACTGAACTCGCTCGAAGGTGCTCGCATTCTCGTGCTGGGAGCTGGCGGGGCGGCGCGCGCCGCTGTCTTCGGACTGAAGGAGCGCGGGTCGGAGGTTTACATCCTGAATCGCAGCCTGGCTCCGGCCAAGAAACTGGCACACCAAGCCCGAGCCCGGCTGGTCAAGCGGCAGGATTTGAAGAAGCTGGCCTTCGACGTCATCATCAATGCGACTCCTGTGGGCATGGGAAATACGCGCGAATCTCCGCTGCAGGAGAAAGAGATCAATGCACGCTATGTCTTTGATATGGTTTACGATCCGGCTGAAACCCGGCTCCTGAAAATGGCCAGGGAGCGGGGTGCTCAGGTCATCCCTGGCATTGAGATGTTCGTGCACCAGGCGGCGCGTCAGTTTGAGATCTGGACGGGCAAGCCGGCACCCTGGGATGAGATGCTGCGCGTCGTCCTGCTGACCCTGCAGGAGCGCGCGAACCGCTCTGCTAGCGCCAAGTGAAGGGTTCCGATGCCTTTCGTAAAGAAAAAGTTGCTTTTTTCCGACTGCCCAAAGTAATATGCAATCAGGGATTGCGACTGTAAGCTTTCCCAGGTTCGTTTGACCCTGTACCGCCCGGCTTCCAACTTCCACAATCGCTGTACAAGCTTTGGCGAAAAACTCGACGTGAGAGGCGTTCCGTATCGCCTCCATCCCGGTTCGGAGAGTTCAACATGGCGTGGTACGCGTACTGTCTGACTGAGCATCAAACCCTCCCGAATGGAACCCGCACTCGCCGTCCTTTCCTGCTTGAGGGCGTGCAAGGCGTCAATGGCGCAGCGGTTCTGAGCTATCCCAGCGGCGAATTCGCAGTCATCGTCAGTGAATACGATCCGGCGGCGGGCGAACTGGATCAGAAGGCCGCCATCGAACATGCCCGCGTGGTCAGTACCTGCTTCCGCAGTTCCACCGTGTTGCCTTTCAAGTTCGGCACGATTTTCGACAGCGATGACGCGCTACGCCAGGCCGTCCGGGTGAACCGGCGGACGTTTGGCATGAGCGTGGCCCGTCTGCGGGGCAAGTCGGAAATGCACATTAAGCTGGTGGTGCGGGACGGCTCGCTGCGCGAGGCCATGATGGACGTCGAACTGCCCGACACCGTCGGCGGCGACTACCTGTCCAAGCTGCGGGTCAAGGCCTCCCGCGAACGCGAGCGCCAGACCAAGGCGCGGGCGCTGTCCGTCCAGGTGCACAAGCTCTTCAACCCGCTCGAAGAGGAAGTCAGCTGTAAGAAAGTCGCGCCCGAGGGCATGCTGATCGACATTGCCCATCTGATCGACTCCAAGAGCGTGGAGAAGTATCAGAACCGCTACTCGACCGCCACCAAGCAACTGAAGAACTGCGAAGTGGCCATCAGCGGACCCTGGCCGCCGTATCATTTCCTGCCCGGAAAGCTGCGCACGGTAGCCGGCAACAGCTAAAGCAGTCACCGCAGAATTTTGCACGCCGCTCCGACGGGGAACCTGCCCGGAGCCTAGCATTTTCTTGTGCCGGGCAGGCGAGTGCATTGATTATGCATTGTTCTGCACTTCCGATTTTCTCTTAACTGGACTTCCCGCCAATCACTCCCGTTTTCCGCAATATGCTAAGTAATTGTGCGCCTTTGGGTTATTGTGGGGTTGGGGCGGATGGCCACAGGACGCGAGTTTTGGCGCGGGAAGTGCTTCACCCATGCACAACAAAGAGGCCGCAATCTCGACAATGACCTTCACTCTCTACGATTCTCCGCGTCACTTCCCGAAAGGCCGTCCCGGCTGGCGGGACGGCGTCCTGCATCGCCTTTCCTGACATCACCTACCATTCCGTAGCCTCTTGAATGTGGCCCCAGCGATGGGGCCATTTTTCTTGTCACATAGATCGCATCTTCGTTTGTTGCATCTCATGGAAAAGTCTCCGTTGGCTGCTTCGCATTCTCTTCAGCCCTCGGATACACTGACTGCCGACCATGACCAAACTAAAGACCGGACTGAACGCCCTGCCCGTGTTTTGTCTTTCCCTCTGTCTAACTTCCACCGCCCTGAACGCCCAGAGTTCAACAGCCCAGAATCATGCCCAGAAACCTCCGTCCCGGTCGTCGCACTATTCGGCGCCGCAGATGACTCCGGCGCAGCGCGAAAACTACCCGCCCGAGTTGCTCGAGGATCTGGCCGCGATCAGGACCGCGGCGATATCCGACGACTATGCCTACCGCCAGCTCGCGCACTTGACTGAGAACATTGGGCCGCGGCCGGCGGGATCGCCGCAGGCCAAAGCTGCCGCCGAATATGTTGGAGACGAGTTGCGCAAGCTCGGCCTCGAGGTCCAGCTGGAAGAAGTGAGGGTGCCGCACTGGGTGCGCGGAGCGGAAACGGCAGAGCTGGTCGAGTACGCGGGTCAGGTTCCGGGAACCAAGCAGAAGATCGTGCTGACGGCGCTGGGGTCGAGCACAGCTACACCGGCCGAGGGCATCACCGCTGATGTGGTGGTGGTCAACAATTTTAACGAACTGACAGCGCTCGGCCGGGAGCAGGTCGCGGGCAAGATCGTCCTCTTCAACGAGATTTTCGACAAACGGAAAGCCGAGGGTGGCATGGCGTTCGCGGCTTACGGCGAAGCTGTGGCCTATCGGGGGTCTGGTCCCAAGGCTGCGGCTGATCTGGGAGCTGTCGCCGCATTGATGCGTTCGGTGGGCAGCGCCGACTTTCGACTGCCACATACCGGATGGAGCACTCCGGCAGGAATCCCGGCAGGTGCGGTCGCTGCCGAGGATGCCCAGTTGATTGCTGATCTGGCCGCGCAGGGGAAAGTTCGCATGCATCTTACTCTTGCACCCCAAAAGCTCCCCGATACGACCGGCTACAACGTGATCGGCGACCTGAAGGGCAGCGAACATCCTGAGCAGCTTGTTGTAGTGTCCGGACATCTGGATTCGTGGGATCTGGGCACGGGCGCAATCGACGACGGAGCCGGAGTTGTCATGGCGATGGAGGCGGCCGAAGTTTTGCGGACGCTGCATCTTCAGCCGAAGCGCACCTTGCGCGTGATTGCCTGGATGGATGAGGAGAGCGGCGGCTCTGGTAGCAAGCAGTACACCGCGGACCACAAGGATTTTCCCAACCACGTGGCCGCGATCGAGAGCGATGCCGGCGCGGCGCATCCGCTGGGATTTGATGCACGGATGAGTGAGAAGGCGCTGGAGTTGTTGCAACCGGCTCTGGATGTGCTGCAAAGCGTCGGCGCGAACGCTCTCATGCCGAGCAACTACCCGCCCGGGGCTGACATCACCGCCATGTCAGACGCGGGCGTGCCAGCCCTGGGAATTTTGCAGGATGGCCGCACCTACTTTCATTACCACCACTCGGCGGCCGACACCTTGGACAAAGTCGTGCCCAGCGAACTGCGCGAGAACGCGACGGCGATGGCAGTGATGGCTTATGCCCTGGCGAGCATGAAAGACCCGCTGCCGCGGTAGTCGCTTCAGAGGTGTGATCGGCATCACATCACGGGGCATCGACTGCAACTAGAATTTTTCGGTTCGCGCCGGTTGACGTCATGCCTTTTTCAATGGTGCTGCTTGCGAAGTTTTTCTTGAGAATGAACTGCAGCCCCTGTGGCGGTTGACGCATCTCAATTTTCGCGCTTATCATTTTCGTTTGGCCTATTGACCGAGGACGCCTCCGAGACGAGGCGTCCTAAGACTTTTGGCAAGTGGGTTTTCAGAAAGACCGGGTTTGAAGTGACATATGGATAAGAAGAAGCTGGACACATTCAAGAAACGTTTGGAAACGCGGCAGCAGGAGCTGCGCCGCACCGTGAACCGCACGCAGGCTGATGGCCGCATCGCCGACGAGGATACTGCCGCGGCGGATATTGCCGACCGCGCCGCCAGCTCGTACAACAAGGAATTCCTATTCAGCCAGAGCAACAACGAACGGCAACTCCTGCAGATGGTGGAGAACGCGCTGGCCCGCATCCGCGAAGGCAGCTTCGGCGAATGCATCCAGTGCGGCAAAGAGATCAACGCCAAGCGGCTCGA
>JASHPH010000060.1 GCA_030038255.1 Candidatus Sulfotelmatobacter sp.
GGTTTTGCCGGTTCGCCTTTGCGCAACAGCCCGCGGGCTACACGCAGCGTTCCCTTAGCCTGCTCGATATTGATGGGTTTGGTCAGGACGAGGTTGGCGCCGATGCGAAACGCCTTGGCCACCCCGGCCTGACCTTCCACGACGGCGACGGCAAGCGACGCCTGGTTGGACGTCGAATTGCGCGCGCTCTTGAACAAAAGTGTGGCGTTCTGCTCGTTATCGCAATCCACCACTACAGCGTCGAAGTGCTGGCCCATCAGCTTCTTGACGGCAGCGAAGGGTTCAGTGCTGGCCTCCACGTTGAACTCAAGTTCGCTCAGCACCTGCGTCAGGGTGCGAGCGGTGCGTTCATCGGGGCAGAAGAGAAGAGCTTGGTAACCCATACCAAATCCATCGTAGGTACAGGGGTAAGGAGCGGCAAGTTACGGCGGTAATTCGAGTTTGGCCGATTTTTATAGTCCTTCGGGCGGCATACAATAGCGGTCATACAATGGCAAATCATGCAATGGCGGATCATGCGCCGAGTGCCGCTCTGGCTGAAGGTTACATGGACGGTCTGGCTGATCGTTTGGGCGCCAGTCTACCTACGGCAATACGGCGCACAGAACTTTCTTTACTTTTGCGACATCGGGAATGTTCTGATTGGCATTGGCTTGTGGCTGGAGAGTTCGCTGATTTTCTCCTGGGTGGCCTGTGGGCTGCTGATTTTTCAATCTCTCTATACGGTGGATCTTGCCGGCGCGCTCCTTACTGGGCATCACCTTGTCGGCGGCACGGAGTACATGTTTGATCCGCACCTGTCGCTGGCAGTGCGGCTTCTCAGCCTGTTTCACGTGGTGACGCCGCCGCTCGTTCTGTGGGCGATCTGGCGCTTGGGCTATGATCCGCGCGGATGGGAGTTGCAGACCCTGACCGCGTGGATTGTCGTCCCAATCAATTATTTCTGGCGGCCGCAGATGGATGTTAACTGGGCGCGCGGGCCGTTCTTTCACGAGCAGCACGTCATGCCGGGATGGATGTATTTGCTGGGCTATCTGATTGTGGTGCCGACGTGCATTTATCTTCCAACGCATTGGTTTTTGGATTGGCTCTCCCGGCGCTGGAAGAGGACGCACTGAGCGGCTCCGGGCAACGGTTAAGCTGAGCCTACAGGTGTCGACGCACCGTTAGCGCCTGGCCTACAGCTCGTCGATGCCGACCAGCTTTCCGTCGAATGGTTCAAAGTTGGCATGACATGGGTCATCTTTCTTACGCCAACGGTGCGTCCCCTGAATGACCCATCCATAACCGGCTCCGAAGGTCGCGATTCCGAGGTTGAGGCGGCATCCAGAAAACTGGTAGATCACGTCAGCCGGAACAGATTCAGAAAGGCTTCTTTATTTTCCGGCCCGAACTTCGGATCTGCCTTCCGCAGCGCCTCAAGCTTCTCTGGTTCCTTCCATTCAGGATGCGCCTTTATGTCCGCAAGGAACGCATTTTGCTTTTCGTCGATGAACTTGCCTCGTGCATAGAAGTGGCGAATAGGAAATCTTGCCGGACCTGTCCACACACTCAGTTCAAGAAAGTCCGAAACTACAGATCCAATGTTGGCGTTGCAGGGAGGAAGAAAATGGGGTCTAGGCGCGCCCCCTGGGACGCCCGAACCCGGCCGGCATTGAACGAAGAACAGATAGAGTTGATCAGCATTGGAGTTGAACTCCTCGGTCTGCATGGTTAAGAATCCGCCATGTTGCCGAAGTTCAGGATAAACCGCATTCAAGAATCTCTCTATGGCGCGCAAGCGGTCGTAATCGACCCATTTCTTGGCGGCAGCTGTGCCAGGGCCGCACAGCGTCAATGCGATGAAAGAAGCCACCGTTGCGAGCAATGTGCCGGTCCGGTTTTCTCTATTCATTACGGTCCTCACGTCCTGCTGTTGCGCGAACCGCGAGTTTTTCCTTCGTTATCTCGGTGTCTGTCTTTTCCGCCTTCGATTTCATATCCGCGCTGGGCGTCAGATATAGGGCCTGGGGGTGCGCCAGGCTGCTGCCTGCCGCTTCCACAATGTCCATCATCTGTAGAAGCAGTTCTTCGCGCACGGCCGCAAACTCATTGAAGTCGCGAGTCATGATGTAACACAGGGACTCGGCGGTGTGCTGCCCGCCAGAAATGTCGATCAATCGAACCCGCACGGTCGCCGATTCGACCTTGGGATGATTCTCAAGTAGACGGCGAACCTCGGTCAGCACGACTCGCAGGTGGTCGGCTTTGGTTTCGGGGTGAAGCGCAAGATTGGTCTTGAATAAAATTTTGTCGCGGCGGCTAAGGTTCTCGACGTTGATGGTCGCGACCGTGCCGTTGGGAATCGCCAGCAGAGTTCGCTCATCGGTGCGGACGCGGGTGGAACGCAAACCGATATCTTCCACGGTTCCGGTGCGATCGCCGAAGCGGCAGACATCGCCCACGCGAATGACTTCATCACCCAGAACCGAGACGCCGCCGAAAAGATTCTCGATTGTCTTCTGCGCGCCGAAGCCGATGGCCAGCCCGCCGATGCCGACACCGGCGAGCGCAGTGCTCATGTTGAAGCCCAGGCTGCCGAACACCGCGAAAACGCCTGCCAGAAAGATGACTGCTTTAAGGATGCGCTCGCCCAGCAGCATGAGCGATCCCGTGCCCATATGGCCGCGGGCCAGGGCGCGATTGCGCACGCGCCGCAACAGCCACCGAACCACGCGCCAGGTGATCCAGGTTGCGCCGATGATCAGCGCAATGGACGTGAACTGAAAGTAGTAGTGCCGCGGCAGCAGCGGCATGCCAAGATAGCGAGCGAGGACTTGATGCACGAGCGTGGCCACCAGCAGCCACGCCGGAGCGGAAACCGCGCGCCAGTTGGCGACATCCATTTGGCCGTGCCGGCGTGCCCACCAGCGCAAGGGGACGCCCAGCAGCGCCAGTGCAAGCCAGGCGATGCCCGCAGCGAGGGGCAAGGCTACAAGCAACCCAAGCCACTCCCACAGCGGCATCCCGCCGATCTGATGTTTCACCAGCACGCTCGGAAGCCGGTGTTCCACCTGACGCGCCTCAACTTGATCGTAGAGTTCGGGAACCTTCGCCAGAGTGTCAGAGGAAATCAGCCAGATTTTTCCCGCGCTCGGATCGGAGACGCGCACCAGATCCAGATCTACCTCCACATCGCCCGACGACATCGTGCCCAATTTTTGGCGACCGAGCGGTACGCCTTCCTGCGGAATTCCTTCCGGCTGCGTAAACGCTCCCACGCGACCGGTGAAGGCAGCGTCCATCACGGCTTTGAGCTGAGTGGCAAGCTCTTCGCCTTCGGTTTGACGGCGCGAAGCGCTCAATTGCAGGTACTGGGCGGCGATGCTGTAGTCGCCCGATTGCGCGGCTTGCAGAAATCCGAGAGCAGAGCCCGAGGGTGTGGTGCGGTTCAGGGGATCAGTGGGCGTGGCTGTTGTGGGCGGTGTGGTCGTCGTGGTGGACGATGGAAGAACTTGGGTGAGAGGCGACTGAGCAGAAGAATTTGAACAAGACGGCAGGCAAAGCGTCGAGACGCTAAGAATAAAGATGAGAGCGGCTTTGACCGATGAGGGCATGAATTTCTCCCGCCCGAATTTACGAGGGCTGATGCGGCGCGCGCAAGGGTCGCTCGAGCACAACACGGACAAACGGCGCGAGTAAGAAATCATTGTATCGAAATGAGGGCGCCATCTCAGGCTGTTCCCGGCTTCATACCCGTTTCGGCCGGTAGATGTCTGTAGCGGTTCCGAAGAAAACTTCAGCGGAATTCATGATCGTTTCCGAAAGCGTGGGATGCGGGTGGATCGAAAGAGCGACGTCTTTGGCGAGCGCTGCCATTTCGATGGCCACGACTCCTTCGGCGATCATGTCGCCGGCGCCGACTCCAACAATGCCGAGGCCGAGCACGCGCTCGCTGTGTGGGTCGATGATCATCTTGGTCAAGCCTTCCGAGCGATCAAGAGTAATGGCGCGCCCGGAAGCGGCCCAGGGAAATTTTGCGACTTTGATTTCCCGATTCTCGTTTTGCGCCTGCGTTTCGGTTAGGCCGCACCAGGCAACTTCGGGATCGGTGAAAACCACGGCGGGAATGGCATTCGGTTCGAAGGCGACTTTGTGTCCCGCGATGGCTTCGATGGCAGTGCGGCCTTCATGCATGGCCTTGTGGGCGAGCATCGGCTCGCCGATCACGTCTCCAATCGCGTAGATGGAGACATCGTCAGTCTGCAGTTGCTTATTGACCTGAATGAAGCCTTTGGGACCGACCTTGACTTGAGTCTTTTCGAGGCCGGGGATCTCCGAGTTGGGCTTGCGTCCCACGGACACAAGGACGCGGTCGAAAACTTTTTCCTGTGTGCTGCCGTCCTGTGATTTCAATGTGGCGCGGATGCCGGTGCCTTCGTCTTTGACGGCGGCGACGGTCGTGTTGAGCAGGATGCTGTCGAAGAGTTTCTCCAACTTTTTGTGGAGGGGCAGAACGAGGTCGCGATCGGCGCCGGGAAGCAGGCCGGGGAGCATTTCGACAACCGTGACTCGCGTGCCCAGCGCGGCGTAGACCGAACCGAGTTCGAGGCCGATGTATCCGCCGCCAACGACTAAAAGAGAGCCCGGAATGTCCTCGAGATTCAGAGCGCCGGTGGAGTCCATCATGCGCGGAGTGTCGAGCTTGAGATTTGGAATGATGGCCGGTCGCGAGCCAGTCGCGATGACGATGCGGTCGAAGGTTAGTGTTTCTTCTGAGCCATCGGATTTTGTCACGCGCAGCGTGGTGGAATTCTCAAATCCGGCGTGGCCCTGCACATATTTCACTTTGCGCTGCTTGGAGAGAATACCCAGTCCGCCGGTCAGTTTCTTGACCACGCCTTCCTTCCACGAGCGCAGGCGGGCTAAATCGATTTTCGGCGCGCCGAATTCGACGCCCCAGTTTTTCGCTTGCGCGGATTCCTCAATCAGGCTCGCGACGTGCAAGAGAGCCTTCGACGGAATGCAACCGCGGTAAAGGCAGACGCCGCCGGGATTGATTTCCAGATCGATGAGCGTGACGGACATGCCGAGGTCTGCGGCGAGGAATGCGGCGGCGTAGCCTCCGGGGCCAGCGCCGACGACAGCAATGTTCGTAGAAGGAGGGTCGGCCATTCTCACCCTTGCACCGACAACAGGAACGGCTGCTCGAACGCCTCTGCGATCCAGCGCAGGAAGCGGGCGGCGTCGGCGCCGTCAATCAGGCGATGATCGTACGAGAGCGACAGCGGCAAAATCAGCCGTGGCTCGAATTTGCCCCCGCCTTTGTGCTGCACCCATTCCGGCTCCATGCGCGAACGCGAAAGGCCAAGGATCGCGACTTCGGGAAAATTCACAATCGGAGTGAAGCCGACACCGCCGATTCCGCCGAGATTCGTGATCGTGAATGTTCCTCCCTGCATTTCTTCGGGCGCGAGCTTTTTCTCCCGCGCCTTTTTCGAAAGCTGCGAGAGTTCGACCGCGATCTCGACGATATTTTTTTTATCCACGTCGCGAATGACAGGAACGAGTAAGCCGCGATCGGTGTCGGCCGCAACGCCGATGTGAATGTACTGTTTGTAGACGATTTCTTCCTTCTCGACGTCAATGCTGGCGTTGAACTGCGGGAAAACCTTTAGCGCCGCCGAGCAGACTTTGAGCGCAATCGCGGTGACGGTCATCTTGCCGCCGGCTTCTTCCGCCTTGGGAGCGAAGCGGGCCCGCAACTGCTCGAGTTCGGTGATGTCGGCGCGGTCGTGTTGCGTGACGTGCGGAATCGTATTCCAGGATTCGGCAAGATGCTCGGCTGTTTTGCGGCGAACGCCGCGCATGGAGACACGCTCAATCTTGCCCCACCTGGTGAAGTCCGGCAATTGTGGTTGCGCGAAATGTCCCGCGCGCGGCGCGGCCTGTGCCGCGGCCGAAGCGGCTTGCAGCAACGACTTAGCATGGGCCTTGACGTCATCTTCGCTGATTCGGCCGCCGGGACCTGTGCCCTTTACGTCGTAGATATCAACGCCAACTTCGCGCGCCAAACGCCGCACGTGCGGCGCAGCAGGAATCGGTTGGCGGTGCTCGGTGCCCGCAACTTTTCCGAGTTGCACCGGCATGCTGAAAACCTGCGGCGCGGGCAGAGGCTGGTCAGGCGGCAGAGCTTGCTCTTCCGTTTTGCCCTCCGCGCGAATGGCAGCCTGGAAGGCCAGCCGCGCACCGTGTTGGCCGGAGACATGCTCGACGGGCGTGGTGCGTGGGCGTGGCGCTTCAGCCGGCGCTGAAGCCCCGCCTTCGAGTGTGAAGATGACCTGGCCGACCTTGATCTTCTCCCCTTCTTTGACTTTGACCTCTTTGACGACGCCGCTCACCGACGACGGAACCTCGACCACCGCCTTGTCGGTCTCAAGTTCCATCACCGGCTGCCCTTCGGCGACCCTCGCGCCGGGAGCGACCATCAATCGAACAAGGTCACCCTGGGAAATGTTTTCGCCGAGTTCGGGGAGCTTGAATTCGCTTGGCCCGGCGATGAGAGTGACCGCAGTGGGAGGCGGTGTGGCGGACGAAGGCGCGGAAGCCGCTGGTGGAGCTACTTCCAGAGCTGCTTTTGAATGAGCGGCTGGCTGTTGTGACACCGGTGCAGCGGCGGCCGCCGCGCGGATCGACGGCAGCTCAGACGATTTCGCTTCCGCTCCATCAACCGTGAAAATGACCTGGCCGACTTTGATCTTGTCGCCTTCCTTGACGCGAATTTCCTGCACAGTCCCGCTTACAGACGAAGGCACTTCCACGACGGCCTTGTCGGTCTCGAGTTCCATGACCGACTGGCCCGCGCTGACGGTCGCGCCCGGCGCGACCATTAGGCGCACGAGGTCGCCCTGTTCGATGTTTTCTCCCAGCTCAGGTAGTTTGAATTCGATCAACGGGTTTTATCCTTTGCCTGGTCCGGAAGAGCGCTACATGCAACCGTATTTCGAAATCAGCTCACCGCCGGGTCTGCCTTCTCCGGATTGATCCCCAATTCCTGAATTGCGCGCTTCACGACATCGGTACCGATCTTCTTCTCGCGGGCGAGCGCTCCGAGGGTCGCCAGCACGATGTGCTTCGCATCCACTTCGAAGAAGTCGCGCAATGCGGCACGGTTTTCGCTCCGGCCGAAACCGTCCGTCCCGAGCGACACAAGCTGCCCCGGCACCCACTTAGCCAGGCTTTCGGGCAAAACCTTCATGTAATCGGATGCCGCGATGAATGGTCCCGGCGCATCCTTTAGTGTCTGCGTGACGTACGGCACCTTCGCCAGCTCGGCGGGATGCAGCAGGTTCCAGCGTTCGCAGTCGTTAGCATTGCGATAAAGTTCCTTGTAACTGGTGACGCTCCACACGTCGGCGGCGACGCCGTATTTTTCTTCGAGAATCTGCTGCGCCTTCAGCACCTCGTACATGATTGTCCCGCTGCCCAACAACTGGGCGCGCAACTGCGCGTCTGTCTTCGCCGAAGCCTTGAAACCGTACAAGCCTTTGAGCACGCCCTCGCGAACATTGCCGTCGGCCGGCATTTCGGGCATGGGCAAAGGCTCGTTGGTGATGGTCAGATAATAGAAGATCGATTCCTGATCCACATACATGCGTTTGATGCCATCCTGAATGATGATGGCAATCTCGTAGGCGAACGCGGGGTCGTAGGCATGCAGGTTGGGCACGGGTAGCGCAAGCACGTGGCTGTGGCCATCCTGGTGCTGCAGTCCTTCGCCGGCTAGCGTGGTGCGTCCGGCGGTGCCGCCGACCAGGAATCCGCGGCAGCGCATGTCCGCCGCCGCCCAAATTAGATCCCCGATGCGCTGGAAGCCGAACATCGAGTAATAAATAAAGAAGGGAATCGTGTTGATGCCGTGATTTGCGTACGCCGTGCCCGCAGCGATGAACGAGCACATCGAGCCGGCTTCGGTGATGCCTTCTTCGAGAATCTGTCCGTTCTTCGCTTCTTTGTAATAAAGGAGCGTGTCCATGTCGACCGGCTCGTAGTTCTGGCCGACGCTCGAATAAATGCCCACCTGACGAAAAAGAGCTTCCATGCCGAAGGTGCGGGCTTCGTCGGGAACGATGGGCACGATGTACTTGCCGAGCTCCGGATCGCGCAGCAGTTTCGCCAGCAGGCGCACGAAGACCATGGTGGTCGAAACTTCGCGGCCCTCGGTGCCTTTGTGAAACTCTTCAAAATGCGCCTCGGGGAACGGCTTCAGCGGAGTCGCACGGACCTTGCGCGTGGGCATGTATCCGCCGAGTTGCTGGCGGCGCGCCTGCATGTACTTGATCTCAGGGCTGTCGTCCGACGGGCGATAGAACGGCGCGTTGTGCAACTCGTCGTCGGGAATGGGAATGCCGAAGCGCGAGCGGAACATCTGCAGTTCGTCGTCGTTGAGCTTCTTTTGCTGATGCGTGATGTTCTTGCCTTCGCCCGCTTCGCCCAGGCCGTAGCCCTTGATCGTTTTCGCGAGAATGATGGTCGGCGAGCCGGTGTGGTCGACCGCAGCGCGATACGCCGCGTGCACCTTGATGGGATCATGTCCGCCCAACCGCATGCGCGCCAGTTGCTCGTCGGAAAAATGCTCGACCATCTTGAGCAGGCGTGGGTCGGTACCGAACAAGTTCTGGCGAAAGTAAGCGCCGCTCTCGACGAAATATTTCTGATACTGCCCGTCGCTGACTTCTCCCAACCGCTTGACCAGCAGCCCATCGCGATCGTTCTGAATCAGGCTGTCCCAGTCTGATCCCCAGATGACCTTGATGACGTTCCATCCTGCTCCGCGGAAAATGGCTTCGAGCTCCTGAATAATCTTGCCGTTGCCGCGCACAGGGCCATCGAGCCGCTGCAGATTGCAGTTCACGACGAAAATCAGATTGTCGAGCTTTTCGCGCGACGCCAGCGTGATCGAGCCGAGAGATTCTGGTTCGTCCATTTCGCCATCGCCCAAGAAGGCCCAGACTTTGCCGCCGGTCGACTGCTTCAGCCCGCGATTCTCCAGATACTTGATGAAGCGCGCGTGATAAATCGCCTGAATCGGACCGAGGCCCATCGAGACGGTCGGGAACTCCCAGAAATCTGGCATGAGCCACGGGTGAGGATAAGAGCTCAGTCCGCCGCCGGGCTTCAGTTCGCGGCGGAAGTTTTGCAGCTTCTCTTTCGAAATTCGGCCTTCGAGATAGGCGCGGGAATACATTCCCGGCGCGGCGTGTCCCTGGAAGTAGACAACATCGCGGTCGCCGTTTTCGGTTTGCGCGCGCAGAAAATGGTTGAAGGCGACTTCGTACAGAGTTGCAGCGGAAGCGTAGGTCGAGATGTGCCCGCCGATGCCTTCCTGAATCTTGTTCGCGCGAACGACCATGGCCAGCGCGTTCCAGCGAACCAGGCTCTTGATGCGGCGCTCCATTTCCTGACTGCCGGGAAACGGCGCCTGTTGCCGCGAGGGAATCGTGTTTTGATAAGGAGTGGTCGCCGAAAAAGGCAGATTGATTCCGGCTTCCCGCCGCGCATGCAGCGCCAACTGCTGCAGCAGGCGACCGGCGCGGTTGGGCCCGCCCTTTTCAAGAACGTAATCCAGCGAGTCGACCCATTCCCTCGTTTCTAGAACCTCTAAACCGTCAGTTTCGGTAGGGGGCACGTCTGGCTTCTCCGTCGCAAAATGCGCAATCCTCTATCATATTCAATCGGGCAGAATTTTGCTGGCGGAAGAGTCGCCCTGGGTTAGAATCGCTCCCGGCCGCGAGTCTCGGAGGCTCCATGTTGCGAATTGTGCTGCTGTTGGTCGTAATAATTATGGTGGTGTTGCTTGTGCCGCGGCTGCTGTCGCGCTCCGCGGCTCCAGCCGCGGGCAGCAGCGCACCGGATTTCACGCTGCCCTCGCAGGAGGGATCACGGGTCAGTTTGAAGGATTACCGCGGCAAGTGGGTGGTCCTTTACTTTTATCCCAAGGATCAGACACCGGGCTGCTCGCGTGAGGCGCACAACTTTCAGGTGGACCAGCCGAAGTACGCAGAGCGGAACGCGGTGGTCCTGGGCGTCAGCGTGGACAGCGTGGATTCGCATAAGAAGTTCTGTGCTAAAGAAGGGTTGAACTTCAAGCTGCTCGCCGACACCGATCACAAAGTCAGCGACTCCTACGGTTCTTTGAGCAATCTCGGACTGGTGAAGTTCGCCGCGCGGCACACGTTTCTGATCGATCCTGCCGGCAAGATTGCGAAGACGTATTTGAGCGTGGATCCCTTGAAGCATAGTCAGGAAGTGCTGGCCGAACTGGATCTCCTCCAGACAGCGCCGAAGCGGTAACGAACTACCTTTTCGTGAGTTTCATCAGCATGCTCGGGTTGATGGGGATGGTCACCTGTGTTCCTGGAGGGGCCTGCTCGAACTCCACCGCGTGTTTCGGAAAGTCTAAGTCGGCGAACTGGGGATAGCGCCAGTCCTGGTAGATTCCAATGGGCAGCAACAGCAACAGTCCGACCGCAAAATAGCGCAGTTTGTTTGGAGCGGTTGTGTTGCCTACGATCCAGAACAAAGCCGCAAAAGACGCGATCATGGCCAGGAAGTAATAGCGATTCCCGCATCCCGGAACGCATAGCCACTCCCATTGCGGGCGGCCCGGGCTGCCGGCAAGCGGACGTGCCAGACCCAATGCCAGTACGGAGAACGAAAACAAAATAAAGACTCTCAGTTCAGCCGGTGCGTACAGCAGTGCGTACAACACAATGCCCAGTCCGACCGTTGCGGCGACCACTGCCACGAGAAACATTCCCGTAGGGGCCAGCCAAAGTTGCGTGTTCATGCCCAGCAAGGCGGAGAGAAAGAGCTGCTGTCCCAGGATGCTGATGAGGCGGCCAATCGTGGCACCGTTCGGCACCGGCTCGCGGGTGTGCGAAAGCAGCGCTACGAGAACCTCGACCAGCGCACCGGGAACGAGAAGAGCTAACCCCCACAATGACTGCCTCTCTCGTCGCTTCCACCACATCGCGGCCGCGACGCAGACGAGCAGGACGCTGATCGGGCTGCTGAGAGAGGCCAGCACCAGCACAACCGCGTCGAAGATTTGCCATACTCTGCTGCTGGCCGGCCGCGCCAACAGCAGCATGCACGCGATCAGCACAAGATGCCACTGCACATTTGTGATGTTGGCGTGAACCTCGAAGGTATTGGGAAGAGCCAGGTACAACGCACTTCCCAGCAACCGTGTTGTTAGATTTATGTTCGAGAACCGGGACGAGAGGAACACATTTACGGGTAGGATCTCCACCACCAGCGCCCAAAGATTCATCACGAGCGGAGCGGTGGAGAACGGAACGAGCAATGACAGGAGAGCGACCGTCCGAATCAGAGCGTGGAGATAGCCGGCCACCGGCATCAGGTACGAATGCAGGCCGAACTGGTACGCATCGGGGTACCAGACCATGCCGTCTTCCGCATAAAACTGTGCGTTGAGCACGGCGTCTGGCCGGCGCGAAAACAGGATCGCGAACGCGGTTAAGAAAATGACAATCTGAAATGCCACACCCGCGCCACGGAATCGATAGGATCGTTCCGGATGGGTCGCAACCGGGGCGGGATCGTCGCTCGCTTTTCGTAACACCCGGACGATCTTTCGTTGCTTTGTCTTGCGGGAGGCCATAGGGCGAGACGCTCGTTAAATCTCGGCACTACGTCGATGGCAGCGGGGAATTATCCACCGGCCTTCTCTCAGCCTGCAACAGATTTGTTGGCAGGTTTAACACAGACTCCGGCGGTCCCGACCGTGGCATTCGGAGCCCATGAAGTAGGCTAAACTCTGAAATATGGCAACTGCGGCCAGTAATGCGTTGAAGGCAGATCGTTCGACGTACCGATTTCCACCGGGACTGCACAAAAACCTGCTTTGGTTTGCGTTGCGCAAATTCAGGCCGGCGAATCCGATTCATCTGTTTCAGCATTTGGCGCAGGCATACGGAGACATCGCCCACTACAAAATCGGCTGGCACCACATTGTCTTCCTGAATCACCCCGACTACATCCGCGAAATACTCGTCGTTCAGAACGACAACTTCATCAAAGAGCGCACGGTGCAGCGCTCGAAAATGCTGCTGGGCGAGGGCATGATCACCGCCGAGGGAGCGGAGCAGTGCGCACAGCGCCGCGCGGCACAGCCGGCGTTTCACCGTCAACGCATTCCCGAATATGCCACCACGATGGTTCGCGAGGCAGCCCGCGCGCGCGAGACTTGGCGTGCCGGAGAGCAGCGCGACATTGCCCTCGACATGATGCACCTCACACTGAATGTTGTGGCCCAGACGCTGTTTGCGACCGACCTGCGTGACGAGGTAGACGAACTCGCCGATGCCATCAATCGCATCATGGGTCTCTACAATTTTCTTGTGATGCTGCCCGCGGCGGAATGGCTGGTGCATGTACGGCCTCCGGGACTGGCGGCATTCGTCCGAGCGCGCAGGCGGATCGACGCCGTCGTATATCGCATGATCGAGGCACATCGGCGGCAAGGTACTGGAGGTGGCAGCTTGCTCGACCTGATGATCGCAGCATCACCGGATCGAAGCGCCGACTCGGAGCGATCACTGCGCGACCAGGTCATCACAATTTTCCTTGCAGGTTATGAAACGGTAGCCAATGCTTTGGCGTGGACGTGGTACCTGCTTTCGCAGAATCCGGAATGCGAACGCCGCTTCCACGAAGAGATTGACCGCGAGCTGCAGGGCCGTCTGCCGGGATTGGACGACATTCCCAGCCTGCAATACGTCGAGATGGTGATGGCGGAGTCGATGCGGCTGTACCCTCCGGCATGGGCCATGGGCCGTTACGCGCGCCAAGACTTTCAACTCGGCGAATATTTCCTGCCGGCGAAAACGACGATTCTGATGAGCCAGTTCATCACGCATCGCGACTCGCGGTTTTTCCGCGATCCGCTCCGCTTCGATCCCGAGCGCTTCACGCCCGAGGATAAGTCACGCCGAACAAAATTCGTGTACTTCCCATTCGGTGCTGGTCCGCGGCAGTGTATCGGCGAATCCTTCGCGTGGATGGAGGGCGTGTTGCTTCTGGCGACGCTGGCGCAACGGTGGAGGCTTAAACTCGTCCCCGGACACCGCATTGAGCCTGAGCCTCTCATCACGCTGCGTCCGAAGTATGGCCTGCGGATGGAGATCGAACGTCGCACCGCCGATCGCCAAACCGCAGCGTAATCGCGACTCGCTGCTATTTCTCTGCCAGGTACATTTCTGCGACATGCTGCGCGATGCTGCCCGGTTTTGCTTGCTCCAGATTCGCGAGTACGACGACCGTTAACTGGTCATCCAAATAGCGAGCGATAGCCGTCTTGAATCCCTGCCATGCGCCGTCGTGATAAATGCAGCGATGGCTGTGCCTTTGCTCAATGAACCAGCCAAAGCCGTATCCATCTTTATTGGGCTCGCCATTTTTCAGCTTTACGGGCGTCCACATCAAATCGAGGCTTGACCGCTTGAGTAATCTCTCGGTGTAAAGGGCGGCATCCCATTTCGCCAGGTCGAGAATCGAAAAGTAAAGACTGCCGTCAGCAGTCGTGTTGACCATGGGCGCCACCCACTCCTGATTCTTCAGTTCGCCCTTCACAAGGCGATAGCCCGCGGCGCGGTTCGCGATAATGTCGGCCTCGCTGATGATGCGCGTCGATGTCATGCCCAGGGGCTGAAAGATTCGCTGCTGGAGAAAATCTCCATAGAACTCGCCGGTCACGCGGTGAATCAGGATGCCGAGCGTGAGGTATCCGAGATTGCTGTAGTCCCACTTGGTGCCCGGAGGGAAAGCGAGAGGAATGCTCTCGATCAGCTTCAGTTCCTGATCTTCCGTCCAGTCCTTGCGGAAGTTGAAGTTCTTGGGATAGTCGCCAAAGCCCGCGGTGTGGCCGAGCAACTCCCGCACACTGGCGTCTTTCCATGACGGCGGGGCATCGGCGAAATATTTTGTCAGCGGATCATCGAGTGCGATCTTGCCCTCTTCAACCAGCATCATGACGGCGGTGGCGGTGAACTGCTTGCCCACGGATCCGGACTGAAAGACAGTCTCAGGCTTCACTGGCACCTGCAGTTCGACGTTGGCCAAACCGAAACCGTCGGCACGAACGATCTTTCCGTTCTTCACCACAAGCAGCGACAGGCCGGGAATGTGCTCACGCTGCATCTCGGCGTTTACGTAGTGAGTGACGGCCGCGTTGGTCGTGGGGCTCTGTCCTTGAGCGGGGCTAATGAAAAGAAGGGAAGTGAAAATGATCAGGAAGAAAGATGGGAGGGCTCGGCGAGAGTTCATGGAGTCAATTTGGTGCCTATTTTTCGGCCCTGAGTCTACAAGTGCTCATCGGTCTGCTACAAGACTTGCGCGTCCTCGGTTGACCACCCATCTGCCGGGTTTCTGCCCTTATTCCCACAGATTTCGCGTCGTCTGCGCGCGGCGCTCAAGGAAATTAACACACTGTT
>JASHPH010000061.1 GCA_030038255.1 Candidatus Sulfotelmatobacter sp.
TCGCTGGTGCACAGGAACATGTCACAGTCTCGGCCGCGCCTGCCCTGGTCGAAACTCAGCCCAGCGCCGTTTCTACATTGCTCGACGAGCGCGCCTTGAACGATTTTCCCTTGAACGGCCGCCGCTTCTCCGATCTCGCCCTGTTCTCGCCCGGCGTGACCCAGGACCCGCGCAGCCTGAATTCCTCCAGCAACGGCGATCTCTCCTTCGGCGGCATTCGCGGATTCCAGAACACCTTCCTGGTCGACGGCGGAGATTACAACAACGCCTTTTTCGCCCAAGCCACCGGGCGCTACCGCGCTCCTTACGTTCTTTCGACTGATACGGTGCAGGAATTTCGCGTGTCCTCGAACTCTTACGGCGCGGAACAGGGACGCGCGGGCGGAGCAGTCGTTAATGTGGTGACCAAATCCGGATCGAATCACTTCCACGGAACGTCGTTCTATGAGCTGCAAGACAGCTCCTTCGGCGCGGCCGATCCATTCCTCGCCTTCAAGCCGCACAATCGCCAGCAACAGGCCGGCGGTACTATCGGCGGCCCGCTCCGGCGCAACAAGGTTTTCTTCTTCGCCGGATTCGACCAGCACATTTTTCACGTCCCGAACGTGGTTGAATTTCTGAACGGAAGCTCGAAGGTCGTGCCCCAGCCCGGTACCGGCCCGTACACGCCCGGCGATTACGAGGCCTCTGATCAGGACCTGGTCTTCGCCGCCGCGGCCCAACTCACATCGCTCGCCGGAGAATATCCCGCGGCGCAGATCGGCAACACGAGCTTCGGCAAGCTCGACATCAATCTCACGCCGCGCCATCAGCTGACGCTGCGCGTCAACACCACGCGCTACTGGGGATCGAACAATGTTTTCCTCGACCCGGCCAGCCCCGTCACCTACGACTCGATCAGCGACAATGGTGAGGAAACGGTGGCCACTGAAACCGCGAACCTGTCGCTGACCAGCGGCTTGTCGCCGCGCTGGATCAATCACCTGCGCGCGCAGTTCTCACGCGATCTGCAACAGTCTTTCAGCAACACCAATGACGTGTTGGTGAAGATTCCTACCATTCTCGACGGCATGGGCCGGTCTGACCTGCTTCCGCGCCAGACCCGCGAGCATAAACTGCAGCTCGCTGAAACCGTCAGCTTCGACGGCCACCGCAACTCATGGAAACTGGGCGGCGACGGCCTCCTTTCACGGATCTATGACTTTTTCCCCAGCCAGCAGAGCGGAGAATTTCTGTTCTATCCGATAAAGGTCGACCCTTTCACCTTCGAGCCCATGGAAGCTGGACTCGAACTCACGCCCTTGCGCGCATACGCGCACGAAGTGCCGCATTACTATTTGCAGAATTTCGGCAGCGCCGCGTCCCATCCCGACACCAATGAATACGCGGCTTTCGTGCACGACACGATCCGTTTGACGGACCATCTCGCGGTGAATCTGGGTATGCGCTGGGACTTGCAGACCTTCACGACCGCTGGCCTGGTGTCGAATCCGCTCTTCCCACCGTCAGGGAAGGTTCCCTTCCAGCCATATAACTTCGCACCGCGAGCGGGCCTCGCGTATTCGTTCGGCAATGCTCGGCCGCTCGTTGTCCGCGCAGGATATGGCATCTTCTACGTCCGCATTCCGCAGATCTACAACTCGGCGGTTAAGACCGAGAACGGCATTACCGACACGCAGATTTTCCTGAACAACACGAACTACTACGATCACCAGGTGTTCCCTACGTATCCCAATCCGCTGGTAAGCTGTCCACAGACGGCCACTTCCTGCCTGCCGCCGGCGGGATTCACGCAGGGCGTCAGCAATGAAGTCTCTGCCTTTGCTTCGAACTTTGTGACGCCGCGCGTGCAGCAGGGCAGCGTGACGCTCGAAAAAGAAATCGCGGGCCACACCACCGTGGCGGTTTCGTATCTCAACGTCCATGGCGAGCATCTTATCCGCGCCCTCGACGTGAACCTGCCGCCGCCTCTTGCTGTCTCCTATCCCATCTTCGACTCGACCGGTTCCATCTTTCAGGGCGGATACTACACGGTCGATTCCTTTGCGACCTGGCAGTTTACCCAATCGCTGACCTGCGCTTTCCCGCCCTGCATAAATCCGCTAGGACGGCCGATCGCGCAACTTGGCGCGATTGACGAATTCCAGAGCGCGGCCTCCAGCTACTATAACGGTGCTACTCTGTCGATCAACCGGCGGGTGTCGCGCGGGACGTATGTGCGGCTTGCCTACACTTATGCCCGAGCCATTGACGACGGCCAGGACGCGCTCGTCGCCGGCCAGCCCGCCACCGTGCAGAATGCCTACGATCCCGCGGCGGAGCGCGGCCCCAGCACGACCGACCAGCGCCACCGTTTTGTTGGTGCAGTCTCCGTTGAGCCCCGGCCATTCCACCGCGGCCATGAACTTGCCGGCCGCCTCCTGAACGACTGGAAGCTCTCGACCGTGGTCAACTACGGCAGCGGCCGCCCGGTCACAGCGACGGTCGACGGCGATCCCAATCAGGACGGCAACGACCTGAACGACAGGCTTCCCGGCTACGGCCGCAACGCCTTCACCGGCCCGGACTACGCCACCGTCGATCTTCGCCTCACTCGAGAAGCACGGATCTCCGAACGCTGCCGGCTCCACTTCACGGCGGAATCATTCAATCTGTTCAACCGCGACAACCAGCGCGTTACTATCACTTCGGACGGGCTGGTGGCGCCGGCGAGCACATTTGTGCAGGATTCGGTCACAGCGGGAGTTGCGCCCTATCCCGGCTATTACACGCTCCCCAATAACTTCATGAAGCCGAATGCGGCGTTCGCCCCAAGGCAAATCCAACTGGGGTTGAAGCTGGTTTACTAACGGGGAGAAGCAGCCGTCTCAAAATGAGTCCTACATCTTCGTACGGACGGGTTAGTCCTACTTGGGTAGTCCTAGTCGGGAATTTCGACGCTTTCCCCAGACTTGCCCTTGACTTGGACTCAAATCCTTGTAATAACTATTCGGTCCCACAGGACGGGTTTGGGGGTGTGTTAGTTTGGCAGAAGTAAGGCTTCAAGAGGGTGAGTCCCTCGAGAATGCTCTGCGCCGCTTCAAGCGTAAGGTGCAACAGGAAGACATTATCAAGGAGGTTAAGCGCCACTCCTTCTACCTGAAGCCTGGCGAGAAGAAGCGCGTCAAGGCGGCGCTCGCTCGCAAACGGGCTCGCAAGAAAACGCGCAAGGAACAGGACTAAGTGAAATAGGAGCCGCCTCGTCCGGGGCGGCTCTGCTCAATCTGGCCCCCACCAAGTTGAGGTGCTTCATAGCAGTCACAATTCATATCCCGGCATAAAAGAACGATAGTCTGTACCCACGTTCATTCCGCGAACGTGGGGGGGGCGAGTCCAAGGGGCAGTACCGAGGGGGAGAAGTGACAAACCTGTTTTTTCTCCGTACCACCGCAGTTCTTTCCCCGCAGGTGGGCACGTGGAAACGGGCTGAAGGGAGCCATCCTCAATGGAGTTTCAGGACAAGGTGCTGAAGTGCGTTGACTGCGGGAACGATTTCGTTTTCACGGCCGGGGAACAGCTGTTCTTTCACGACAAGCAATTCAAGAACGAGCCCAAGCGCTGCAAGGCCTGCAAGACCAAGCGGGTGGCCGTGCTCGGCGCGCCCCCCGCGCAGGGGCAAGTGCACCGCTACACAAAAGTGGAAACCCAGGCCGTCTGCTCGGGATGCGGAAAGCAGACGACGGTTCCATTCCGTCCCACCCAGGGCCGGCCCGTTTTCTGCCGCGAGTGTTTTCAGTCGCGCAGAACCGCTGCCTCCGCCTGATTCAACTTTCCGCTGCGAGTCCGGGCCGTAAGTCCGGATAAACTGTGGCGGAAGTGTGCGTTACCATAGAAGCGTGCCCGGCTACTACGTAGAAAACTTCGGCTGCCGCGCCACGCAGGCCGACGGCGCAGCTCTTGAGCGCCAATTCGAAGAGTTCGGTCTGGATCGCGCAGCGGCTCCCGCGCAGGCTGGCGTCGTGGTTCTAAACACCTGCACGGTCACGTCCGCTGCCGATCAGGACGCCCGCGCCGCCATCCGCCGCGTACGGCGCCAGAACCCCGACGCCCAGATCGTGGTCACCGGTTGCTACGCGCAGCGCGCTCCCGAAGAAGTTGCCTCGCTGCCCGGCGTGGCGTTCGTCATCGGCAATTCGCACAAGCACAAGCTGGCGGAAATCGCGCTGGCCCGCGACGCATCATCGACCGCGGGAGCGTCTGCAGCATTCATCCCCCTCGCGACACTGAGCCAACGACCAACGACCGACGACCAGCCACCGATCTTTGTCTCCGACATTTTCGCTCACACTGAACTCATGGCCGCGCCGGTGTTTGACGCCGCCGGCCTTTCTCAGGAAAGCGAGCGCACTCGGCCCAACCTGAAGATTCAGGACGGATGCGACAATCGCTGCTCTTTCTGCGTGATTCCGTTTGTTCGCGGGCAAAGCCGGTCACTCGAGTTGGATCGCATCATTCACGAAGTCAACACGCTAGTCGCGGCGGGCTATCGCGAAGTCGTGATCAGCGGCATCAACCTGGGCCGCTGGGGACGAGACTTGGCTTGCAGTTCTCAGCCGTCAGCCCTCAGCACCCCTCAACGACCAACGACTAACGACCAACGACTGGAATCGCTGATTCGAACTATCCTCGCCGAAACGTCCCTTGAGAAGCTTCGCATCTCGTCTGTCGAGCCCATGGATTGGTCCGACGAATTGATCGCGCTGGTCGCAGCCTCGCCGCGCATCGCTAAACACGCGCACGTGCCGATGCAATCGGGCAGCGACGCCGTGCTGCGACGCATGCACCGCAAATATCGTCCATGGCACTATCGCGAGAAAATCGAGAAGATTCACGCGGCCATGCCGTCTGCCGCGATCGGCGCCGACGTTATGGTCGGATTCCCGGGCGAAACCGACGCCGAATTCGAAGCCACGCGCCGCATGGTCGAAGACCTGCCGTTCACCTACCTGCACGTTTTCACCTACTCCGCGCGCCCGGGCACGCCGGCAGCCGCCATGCCGAACCAGGTCCCGGTCCACGTGGCTCGCGAACGCAACCACATTCTGCGCGAGCTGGCCGCGGAGAAAAGACTCGCCTTTATGCGCCGCTTCATCGGCCGCGAAGTGGAAGCCATTACGCTGCGTTCCGGCGCGGACTCGCCAGATTGGACTGAAGCCTTGACCGACAATTACCTGAAACTGCGCCTGAAGGGGCGCCACGAGCCCAACCGCTGGTTGCGCGCTCGAGTCGAAGACGTTGTCGAAGGTCTACTGGTCGGGACGGTCGATGCGGAATGGGCGGCGAGCTGCTCGCAGCCACGAATCCACAACGCACTCACTCGCGCGATTACTTGATTTTCTTGCCCGTAATCGTGCTGTCGTAGATCCACAGGACGTAGGTGTCGACCCTCCCATCCGGCGACCGCGTAAACGTCAAGACGCCGGGCTGCTCCCGCTGGAAGAAGCTGTTTTCCGATAGCGGCAAATCAGCTTCCGGCTTGGGATCGTCCGGCCCCTGCTCCATCAGTTTGTCTCCCTCGCGGGTGATCTTCACAATCTTGCCTGGGCTGATTTCGTATTCGCCGACATAAGCATCCAGAACATTCGGGTCGATTTTTGCGGACGCGCGACCCGCATTCGGGATTTCGCTCTCGGCGCGCGCCGTCAGCAGCCAGCGTCCGTTGCGCTTCACATAGGTTTCAACGATTGTCAGCTCTTCCGTAATCTCCTGCCCGGCAAAGGGTTCGTGCGACGTGGTGCGGTAAATCATTACGCCGACGTTGTCGTCACCGTGGACCTGCACATCGCGAGGTTCGCTGCTGTTTTCTTGCAGAGTGCGAGCCCGCTCCATCAGCGTCTTTTTGTCGTAGATTAAGCCGTTGTCCGGGACCAGGATCGCGTCGTCGAGAAAAGCCCCATACGCGTTGGCGTCGTGTTGACTGAGGGCCGCCCATCGTTGACGCAACGCCTCTCTGAGCTCCGATTCGAGTTTTGCCGGCTTTGGAGACTGCGCCTGCGTTGATGGAGAGATCGCTAGAGCCGCGATGGCCAGAAAAACGACAAGGGAAGAGACAAAACAAAATGGCGCTCGTTTCATGGAGAGCCTTTCCTGGGAAAAGACGTTACGAAGCAGCAGGACGGCCCAGTCGAGCCGCGATTTGTTCGAGCAATCCAGCGGCCGCTTCACCGGCTTCCGCGGTAGAAAACTCGTGGCCCAGTTCCACCACGGGCATGGCGGCGCAGGTATCCTGAAAAGTCTTCTGCGTGGCTGGTGACGCATTCATTTCCGCACCCAAAAGCACCAGATCAAATTTCGTCACCCGCATCAGGATCAGCGCGTCGCGAAGGTTGTTCGTGGTGTGAACATCGTAGCCGGCGCGGCGCAGCAGTTCGCGAACGTAGGTGAGCACATCTGCGTTGCGATCCACGCACAACACGCAATGTCCAGTCGGGACGCTTTGCTCCTTGGGCGCCTGCTTGCTGTAGAAAGCAGCGACGGCGTCGTCTTCCGACTCGCGGGCGTCGAAAAGCTTGGTCAAGTGCGACAACTGCAGGACCTTGTTGACGTGCTCCGGCACGCCGCACAGTTTCAGGTCGCCGTGCACCTGGCGCGTGCTGGTCACGGCCCGCACCATCGCTCCGAGGCCGCTGCTGTCGATGAACGCGACGTCGCCGAGATGCAGAACGATCGATCGCCGGTCGCGCAGAAGCCAGGCAACGTGCGAGCGCAAGGCCTCGCTCTCGCCTCCGGCGACAATGCGTCCGCTGCAGCGGACGATCGTAACCCGCCCCACATCCCGTGTTTCGAGTGACAGCCTCACAGGTCTCCCATGCGCCGCTGCGCAACGCTGGCACGCGAGATTATAGGGATGAGTCGCGGCTGTCAAGCAGATCCGCGCGGTGAATCGTCACCTCGAGGCGGCGAAAATTCGCAAGAGCGGTCATCTGTGGCGTCACCCTGGGCATCCTACCATTACAATTGCTTTGTGGTGGAAATTGTTACTCGCGAGGCGCCGACGCCAACCCAACCAGCTGAGGGCATCCGACGTTTCACGTTGCGCCAGCGCATCGCCCTGCGCCTCATCATCTGGGCGGGATACTGGTTCATCCGCCTCATCGGTCCAACCCTGCGCGTGTCGATTTCGCGCGAGGAAGGCGGGCAAGAAACGTTGGCGCAGCGGCCGGTGATCGCCTCTTTCTGGCACTCCTGCATGATTCCGGCAACCTACATTTGCCGCAATCTCGGCGTGCGCGTGATGAGCAGCAACAGCTACGACGGCGAATACATGGGCCGCATTATTCATAAGTTCGGATTCGTCGCGGTGAAAGGGTCCAGCAGTCGCAACGCCGTGCGCGCCCTGCTCGGCCTGCGCCGCGCGCTCGAGGAGGGATGGACGGTCGCCTTCACGCTGGACGGTCCACGCGGCCCGCGCCACAAGGTCAAGCCGGGACCGGTAGCGCTCGCCCGCTCCTCGGGCGTGCCGATGACCACATTTTATGCGGCCGTAGACAAGGCCTGGGTGCTCAATACCTGGGACCGCCTGATCATCCCTGCACCGTTCTCCCGCGTGCTCGTGCGCTTCGGCAAGCTGATCCCGGTGCCGGCGAATGCTACCGACGAAGATGTCGAGCGCTACACCGCGGATCTGCAGGCCTCGCTCGATCGCGTGTGCAAGTTTGCGGAAGAAAATGTGGGGAAAGTGGGAACAGCCGGGTTTCCGGTCGCGAAGGATCGCTAATCGTTCAGATTTCAGATTGAAGACTTGGGTTCCGGCTCATTTGCTCGGGATGATGCCATGCGAGAGAGGAAGAGGCCATGAGCATGTAGCCAATTCTGCAATCTGAAATCTGAAATCTGAAACCTGAAACCTGAAACCTACTCCATCGTCGAGCCCAGCGGCTGGTACTTGTACTTCTTTCCGTCCCAGAAAATATCCGACGCCGTGTTCTCGCCCTCGCCCTGCTCTTCCATGTAGATGCCCAGTAGGATGCGCTTCTTCAGCGCCAGGCGTTTCACCGCAAGCGTCCTGAATGGCAGGTTGATGAGCACAAACTTCGCCTTCGGATTCTCGGCGCGCCAGGCGTCGGGGCCCGCGCCGTGAATGATCAGCAGGCATACGCCGCGCCGCTCCGGCGCGTCAGAGGCGAAGGTGGACGTGATCTTCACATCGCCGAATCCCAGAAAACTGTCATAAGGATCGGCCACTACAAAGTTGTACTCGGCGCGATCGGCCATGGGATTCTTGCATCTCGCCGCAACCACCAAGTCGTCAATGCCGTCGCCGTCGAGATCGGCTACGTACTGCGGCGGTCCCGCCACCAACGAACAGTTATCCCCAAACTGCTTGTGGATAAATTCGTCCGTAACGGGAGGCGATGGCACCTTGGCGTGAGCAGGCGGCAGCGATGGTTGGTTCTTGCTCTGGGCGGCGCCAACGAACAGCAACGCCACAAAAATGGCGGCGATAACAAATCTGTGGGACAACATATTCCTACTCTAGTCCGGTTGGATGCGTGCCGGGTAGAGACAGAGTAGTGACCAAGGTACGGAGGTAATCAGCCTAATAGTGGTACAGCTCACGTAGGGGCAGCCGCCTCGGCTGTCCGGCGGAGCGAAGTCCGCCTTCGGCCCTATTGGCGGAAGTGCTCCCAGCCTCGAGGCTCCAGTTCGTAGCCGACCCGCTGATTGAAAAGGAATATCTTCGGCCGACGCGTGATATGACCAATCTGAGCGATCGGTACCCCTGCTATCCGGGCCGGAATCCGCTTGCCGCGGGGGGACGTGAATAGCAGTTCATAATCTTCCCCGCCATGAACTGCGAGGTCCAGGTTCACTTCGCGGGCAGGCTTGCCCACTTCGGCGCGAGGAATGGCAGTCGATTCGATTTCTGCTCCTACGCCGCTCTCCTCGCAGATGTGTGCGAGATCGGTCGAGAGGCCGTCGCTTAGATCAATCATTGCCGTGGCCAGGCCCTTTTCGCGCAGGATTCGTCCCAGCTCGATCCGCGGCTCCGGATGAAAGTGCCGTGGATAGTCCCTCGGATTCAGTTTCTTCTTGGGCCGCGCCCGCATCTCCATCAGCGCCGCTGCCGAACCACCGAGTTCCCCGCTGACATAGATGCGATCCTCCGGCCGTGCTCCCGACCGTAACACGGCCTTGCCCTTGGGAACGCTGCCCACCACGATGATGTCGGCCAGAATGCCGTTGGGAGATTCCGCCGTGTCTCCTCCCGCCAACGGAGTGTCGTATTTCTTTCCTAGAGCAACGAAGCCCCGCATAAACCGCCGCACCCACGTTTGCGGCAAATCGCTGGGAAGGGCGAGCGAGAGGAACGCCGCCAGCGGCTCGCCGCCCATAGCAGCGATGTCGCTCAGCCCGCGGGCCAGGCAGCGGTGTCCGACCACCTCCGGCGGATGCCACTCCCGGCGGAAGTGTATGCCTTCCAGTGTGAAGTCAGTCGTGACCAGAATTTCATGTCCCGGCGGCAGGCGAAGCACGGCGCAGTCATCGCCAATACCAGCGGTGATCCAAGCCCCAATTCCGGCAGCCACGACAGGACTCGAGCCGTGCCTGCGCGGACGGGAGGAAGAACCCGCCAGACGGCGAACTTCGGCAATCAGAGCTTTCTCGGGAAGCGGCATACCCGCAGACAATATAAGCCACGCCGCGGTTAGTAGACGCGATACGATTCTCAGCAGATTCCGACTCGGCGGCAAGAGAGGGCAAATTTATCCAGTGCAAAAGGGGCCAAACCTAGCTCCGCCTTCCGCCCGAAGGTAACCTGTCCCGCTGTACCCCACTGATTACCCCCTCTTCGGTAACCGAAGAATGACCTAGCGACTCGTTGACAGGGGGAATCCAGTTTGCTAACGTTAACCAGTCATTCACACAACCTTTGGCCGAGCTAACCTCTGCGTAACGTTGAAATTGCAGAGAGATTGCAAGTTTTCAGGCTCTGGTCGCAGTTTCGGTAGGTGTAGGGCGCGCAAAGGATTCCATTCCCAAGATGGGACGCAGCCCGAAAAAAGTCAGGTGGTCCGAACAGGCCTTCTGCTTCCCAGGACTTGGCCTGGAATTCCGGACCTGATGATTCACAAGTTCGTTTCGTTCTTGGCGAGGAGCGATTGCAGAAGCGTTTCTACATTCTTTTTGTGGCCCGCGGTGACGACGGCCAGCTCCGCAAGATTTCCATCCCCGTTCATTACCTCTACGTGTTTGTCGTAGGTGCGGCCATCGGCTTCGTCAGCCTCACCGGCATCGCCCGCTCCTATACGCGCATGCTGCTCAAGGTTTCGAGCTACAACCAGTTGCGGACGGAAAAAGACCAGCTCAAAGACAACTATTCCCGGCTAGAACAGGTGGCTAAGGAGCGTGATGTGCAAGTCGCATCGCTGGGCTCGATCGCAGGCGAGGTTTCCGCTCTCTATGGCTTGAAGTCGCAGCCCACGCTGGTGACGGCGAGCGCCGAGCAGATTCAGGCCGCCGAGGTGAGCTCTTCCCTCGACCAGTTGCATGCTCTGCGAACATCGGCTCTGACCGGCGCGACGATGGTCGGCCTGACCATGGGCCTGACCCGCAACGCCACAACGGCCGACTGGTTCCGCGCGAACTCCGCTCCGAATTTGTGGCCGGTCGAAGGCCAGGTGACGGGAAGCTTTGGGGAGCGCATTGATCCCTTCAACGGAGAAGGCGCATTCCACAGTGGCGTGGATATCAGTAGCTCATACGGGCATCCCATCGTGGCACCAGCTGACGGAGTCGTCACGTTTACTGACATCCTCGGCGGCTATGGCAAGGCGGTAATGATCGATCACGGCAACGGCATCAGCACCCGCTACGGCCATCTTTCCGGATTCGCCGTCACCGCCGGACAAGCCGTCCACCGCGGCGACGTGATCGGCTATGTGGGCGAGAGCGGGCGATCGACTGGCCCGCACCTGCATTACGAAGTCCGCATCAACGACACGCCGGTCAATCCCTACAAATACCTCCGCATCACCGTCGCGCACAGCGGCGGATTTGCCGCCGGCAGCTAGATCGCGGCTCTAACTCCCTGAAATTCTCAGCCAAGCAAAAGCTGACTACTGCCTTAGTCCCATCCAGTTTTCCGAAACCACCAGCGAATTGCCGGGATTGAGCGGGTCGTACTTCACCGAGGTGTGCAAGCCAAGGCGGCAGGAGTGCAGGTTGATCCAGTGACGCAGGTAGGTCACATCCTGCGAGCACTCGTAGGAAACTCCGGCCACGTCGTATTTGTAGATCAGCATGACCGCGGGGCGGCCGCGAGTCTCGGCGTCCAGTTCCTGCACGTCGATCACGGTGCCATCGGTGATCCGGCCCGTGCCTTCGAGCCAGGCGCGGCGCTCGCGTTCCAGGTCGTCGGCGGTTTTCGGTTTGCGGCGCAACAACGCATACGCGCCGAGCAGTGCTATGCCGCCCGCCGCAGCCAAACTATAAAGTCGAAGTGAATCCATACCAGGTAGGTGTGTTGCCCTGAGATTGCAGTCTCAGCATAAGCGGAAAAACGAGGGCGTGGAAGTGGTTTCGAGGTTACCGAGGTGCCGGGTGCTGTGAAAAACTTCGAGGGGCTCTCGTGCGCCTACTTCGCCTGGCCGCACACGCTCTTGCTCACTATGTCGGCGAAGCCGCCTTCGCGAGCCGTGCCGAAGTCATCGTCCCGCGAGGCTTTCTTGCTGACCACGAAACGTCCGCTGCGGTCGCGGGTGTAAAACCACTCCGAGGTAGGAGAAGCCGCTCCGCTAGCGCAGTTGAAGCGCACCCGGGCGCGCATCTCTACGAACGGCCCACCTTGGGGAAGTTCCGTGGGATCTTTGAACTCAATCCGGACCAGGGCGACTCGCTGGCTGTGCTTGAGCACGCGCACCGAGCTGACGGACACTCGGTCGCCGGCTTCGGTTTGTCCGATGGTCCGCCAGTCCCCGGCGGCGAGCAACACGAGGCTTACCACCAGTACCGGAGCCAGAACGACAGCACAAAGAATGAGAAAGGCTTTTTTCAACACTGTGCTACCCAAGCACGATGCACCGAGCAACACATGCGAGAAACGACTTCCGGCTCATAGAAAGGCAGCATACACTTTGGGCCAAAAACCGGATTCTGTCAATCGAGGCGGGGTCAGATGTCGTTAGCACATCAAATGTCCGGTGGAATTAGCACATGAAATGTCCGCTTTTCGGGCGGTGAGAGTAGGAGACCATGCCAAGCATGGACTCCTACTTGAAGACCGCCATGGAGCGGGCGATGAAGATACAGGAAGTGATTTTGCGGGCAATGGCGAAGAAGATCACGTGGCAAGCGGCCGAGATTCTGGGTTTTAGCGACCGGCATCTGCGG
>JASHPH010000062.1 GCA_030038255.1 Candidatus Sulfotelmatobacter sp.
CTAAGTGATTGAAAATGATGGTAGGCCCGAATGGATTCGAACCATCGACCTCTTCCGTGTCAAGGAAGCGCTCTAGACCAACTGAGCTACGGGCCTGTCTTTTCGAAAGGCAGCCACGCTCTCGCGTGGGGTTCATCCGAACGCAGGTAAGAATTTTATCACGCGGCCCAGGCGCTTCGCTCTGGTGACGTCCGCCCCCTTGCAGGGCAGAGATTGCAGCCACGGAAAAGGTACGCGGCATCGTCCGACCCACACAGAAACATTGGTAACCAGACACCGGACATGGCCTTTGCGCAGCTAACGGAACTGACCCTTCAGTCGCCCTCGAGTGGTCCTTTGGTTTGCCTTTCGCACTGATTCAACTGCGGACAGACCGTCAGCTAGGAGCTACCATTATCCGGAGGTTCCGAGAGAACAATTGGGTGTGCGGAGCGGGAGAAGCCTATGCTGCGAACGTTCGTGAAGATGGTTGCGATTGCCGCGCTGATGAGCTTCACGGTTTATGGCCAGCAGTCGCTGGGCGACATCGCGCGCGAGTACAAAGAAAAACAAGCCGCTGAGGATGCCAGCGGCACGCATCCGAAGGTGATCACCAACAAAGACCTTCCGGCAAATCCCAACAGCAACGAGGAATCCGAATCATCGCAGCCGCCAGCACGTTCTGCCGCCATCGCCCGCAATGCCGATGATCCTTTCGGTCATCAATTCGCCAACCGGGAATTCGCCAACCGGCCCTCCCCCAATCAGCATTTCGCCGATCAGCGCGCCGCCGAGCAATGGAGGCAGCGAATCCTGATGCAGGAAAACCGCGTCGCGAGCCTGCAGGCGCGGATTGACCAGATGACGGCGATGGCTCGCTCCGCAGGCGGCACGGTGCAGTCCGAAGGTCCGTACACCCGTTATCAGGCGCTTCAGATGGAGCGGATCGCTCAGATGCAGCAGCTGCTCGACGAGCAGAAGCGACACCTCGATCAGATGCAGGATGCGGCGAGGCGTGCGGGCATGCACACCTCCGTGTACGATCCGTAGAGCGCTGGCTTACGGGGCGCTTCGACTCCAGCCACGACATTAGAGAGCTCCGCTTCTGCGACACCGACGAACTCAGTGTCCTGATCCGGCTGCGGCTTCCAGTTCGTCCGCAACTTTCCCGATTGTCGCCGCAACATCCTCCAGCACCTTTGCCACGCCAGGGATTTGCGCGTCCGCCTCCGCCCACTTCTTCTCGTCCATATATTCACGAACGGCGGCAATCGGCTTGGCCCCATATCCCGTATACGCGCCGGGCGCATACACTTGGTGTTTGAACCACGGCCGCTCAGGAAGACCGCGTTCGGTCAAGAACGTGCGCTGGACCTTCAGCAGATCGGTGTTTATGGAATTGAGCGCTTCCAGCGAGAGCGTGACCCCCTCGGCCTGAGCCTTCGCCGCCGCGGCCTGATAACGCTCCGCGCTTCGCTTGATGGACTCCACGGCGTTCTTCAGCGGAGCGAAATTCATGTAGGGTGGAACGGTTTCGCGCGGTGGAGGCACTGACGTTTTGCGCGGGTCGGCGACCGCGGAGAAGACTCCTTCCTTCAATTCGAGATTGCGCTCGGTGATTTCCTCCTGCTTGTCCTTCAACTGCTTCTCCAGTTCGGTGACGTACTTGCCGATCTGCTCGGCCATTCCCGTGTACTCATACGGAATCAGTTCGGCATCAGCAAGGCGCATCACGGCCGTGCCGCCGGTCTGCGCCAGCGCGCGTCCATAGGAGAAATCAGTGTCGATGAAATGCGTGTACCAGTAGAAGTCGTCGTAAATGGAGTGGTATGCATTCGCGTCGTTCTCGCCGCCGTAGCCAATGTTCAACGCGGAGATCCCCGCATGATCGAGGAATGAGGCGTAGTCAGAACCGTCTCCCAGCGTGCCGATCGAGAGCTCGGCGCGCTTGCGGATTTCGCTGCGGTCTTCCTGATTTTTTGCGTTTGCGATGCGTGACAACCGCGCCCGTTGCCAGACTGAACTATCTTTTTCCGGATCGTTGATCTGGCGGGCCACGTCGTTGATCAGCTTCTCCAGATCGTGCGAGCCGGCGGCGTAAAAGAATCCGCGGCCGTTACTGTCCGAGTTGACGTAGGCCACGGCATGCTTCTGCAGTTCATCGCCGTGCGTTTCCACCCACTCTGTCGAGCCGAGCAGTCCCGGTTCTTCGCCGTCCCACGCGCAGTAGATGATGGTTCGCTTCGGGTTCCATCCCTGCTTGTGCAGTTCGCCGAGCATGCGGGCTTCTTCGAGAACCGCCGACATGCCTGACAGCGGATCGTCGGCTCCATTTACCCACGCGTCATGGTGATTGCCGCGGATCACCCACTGATCGGGAGCTTCCGAGCCACGCATCGTCGCGATGACATCGTTCACCGGCTTCAAGTCCCAGTTCGATGCGACCTTAAGATGCACCTTCGCCGGCCCCGGGCCCACGTGGTAAGTAATGCCCAGCCCGCCGCGCCATTTCTCGGGAGCAACCGGACCGGCGAGAGCCGAGAGCAGAGGCAGCGCGTCGCCCCACGAGATTGGAAGAACCGGTATTTTGGTGATCGTCTTCGCCTCGCTGATGGAAAGACGCTTCGCATCGGCCGTCGCGCCCACGCCTGGAGTCAGCGGATCGCCGGGATAGTCCGTGTCCATTACACTGCCGCGCTGCACGCCGTCCTTCGGCCGCCAGCCGCCTTTAGGGTAGTCGTCGCCGCGGAAGTAGCCGTCGTCTTTGGGATCCGAATAAATGAGGCAGCCGATGGCGCCGTGCTCTCCTGCCACTTTCGGCTTGATGCCGCGCCAGCCTTCGCCGTAGCGTGCGATCACAATCGCTCCCTTCACGGAGATCCCTAGTCGATCGAGTTCCTCGTAGTCTTCGCGATTGCCGTAGTTCACATAGACGAGAGGCGCGGTAACGTCGCCGTCAATCGAATAGGCGTTGTAAGTCGGTAACTGCTCCGAGGTTTGGCCCGAAGTCGGATCGCCGGCGACCGGAGGCTCCTGCAGCTTGGCGCGGAACTGCGTGGGCGCAATCATTTCGACGACGCGCTCTTTCGGAGTAGGGAAGAGGACCTGGAAGGTCTCGATATGCGCGTCAAAGCCAAACTCCTTGAACTTCCCGAGAATCCAGTCGGCATTGTCTTTGTCATACGGAGAGCCTACGTGATGCGGACGTGCGCTCATGCGGCGCATATACTCGCGCACGTTATCGCGCACAATGCCGTCTTGGAATTTCTTCTCCCAGTCGCGTTCGGCTCCGGACGACTGCGCGGTGTAGCCCGGAAAGCGGCCTATGTCGCCGGTTTTCGTGGAACTGCTCTGGGCCCAGTTGCATTGCGCGAACAGAATGATGCAGCAGGAGAATAGGCAGCAGAAAAATAAACGACGGATCGGCTTCAAGGCGCCCTCCCGAGGGATGCAGGTTTTCGAGGAATGCTTGGCAGCCGCCTATGATACAAAGACTGGAAATCGGGCAGCAACTTCGATTATTGTGCTTCAGCCGCTTTTTCTGGGGTAAGCCGTCGCCTGAGTCTTCGTCTCGCAGCCTGAATCCTCTGGGTCGCGAAAAACATCTAGTCCTCTTTGGGGCAAGCCTATGTCCACCTGGCCCGTACCAAGCGCGCTGGATTCTCGAACGCAGATTTTCCCCGATCTGACGGCGACGCAGATCGATCGCATACGCAATGGCAGCAAGCGGCGCCGGGTTGAGGCAGGCGAGATTCTGTTCCGCCCCGGTGACATCAATGTGCCGTTCTTCGTTCTGCTCTCGGGCGACATGGAAATCGTCCAGCCCGGGCTCAATGGCGAGAAGCTCATCACCACGCATCATGCAGGGGAATTCACCGGCGAACTGAGCATGATCTCCGGGCAGCGCTGCCTGGTGCTGGGGCGCGTCACGACATCCGGTGAGGTCTTGGAACTTAGTAGCGAGCGGCTGCGCGCACTCATCGGCCGGGACGCCGAGTTGAGCGAGATCATCATGCGGGCGTTTATCTTGCGCCGCCTCGCACTCATCACCAATCACCTGGGAAATCTGATCCTGCTGGGCTCGCGCCATTCTGCCAGCACGCTGCGATTGCGCGAATTTCTTGGCCGCAACGGATGTCCCTACACGTATGTGGATCTTGACACCGACAAGATGTCGCAGGAGCTTCTCGACCGCTTCGGAGTGAAAGTCGAAGAGATTCCGGTCGTCATTTGTAACGTCAACGGCATTGTGATGCGCAATCCCTCCCCGCAGAAACTTGCGGACTGCCTGGGCCTGAACGCCAATATCGACAACTCGCACATTCGTGATTTGATCATCGTTGGCGGAGGGCCCTCCGGCCTGGCGGCCGCTGTTTACGCCGCTTCCGAAGGTCTGGATGCGCTGGTGATTGAAACGGAGGCGCCCGGCGGGCAGGCGGGATCGAGTTCCAAGATCGAGAACTATCTGGGGTTTCCCACCGGCGTGTCCGGCCAGGAACTGGCGTCCCGCGCCGTGACGCAGGCGCAGAAATTTGGCGCGCGAATGATGGTCGCGCACAGCGTCGCCAAGCTGAATTGCGACGTCCGCCCGTACAAAGTGATTCTCGATGACGGCAGCGAACTAGCGACGCGGGCTATCGTCATCGCAACTGGCGCGCAGTACAACAAACCGCCCATTGTTAATCTCAAACAGTTCGAAGGCCAAGGCGTTTACTACGGCGCTACATACATTGAAGCGCAGCTGTGCGGCGACGAAGAGGTCATCGTTGTCGGCGGAGGAAACTCCGCCGGGCAGGCTGCGGTTTACTTGTCGCAGAGCGCCCGCAAAGTCTACATGCTTGTACGCTCCGGCGGGCTGGCCGAAAGCATGTCCCGTTACCTGATTCAGCGGATTACGGAAAATCCCGCCATCGAACTGCACTACAACACAGAGATCATGAGCCTGGAGGGACGCACGCACCTCGAGTGCGTCTCCTGGCGAGACAAAGTGACCGGCCAGACTTCAATGCATGAAATCCGCCACGTATTCATCATGGCTGGAGCGTCGCCAAGAACCGAGTGGCTCCGCGGATGTGTTGCCATGGACGACAAGGGTTTCATCCTGACTGGGCGCGATCTGGATCCCCTGCGAGGCTCCGATGGAGTCGTTACGTGGCCGCTGTCGCGGGCTCCGCAAATGCTCGAGACCAGCCTTCCAGGAGTCTTTGCCGTCGGCGATGTTCGAGCAGGGAATGTGAAGCGCGTGGCGTCGGCGGTCGGCGAAGGCGCAATTTCGGTGCACCTGGTTCATCGCGCGCTCGCAGAGATATGAAGTTCACGGTCACTTATGGGTGACAAGCAAACCGTTTGAGCGGAGGCGAATTATGGCCCTGTGCAAGCATCTGAATCAGATCAAATTCACCAACACCGACAAACGCTTTTGCGAAGACTGCGTAAAGACCGGGGACACCTGGGTTCATCTGCGGATGTGCCTGGAATGCGGCCACGTCGGCTGCTGCGATTCGTCGAAAAACAAACATGCGACCAAGCATTTCCATCACACCAAGCATCCGCTCATGCGCTCGATCGAGCCCGGAGAAAACTGGGTCTGGTGTTACGTGGACGAGTTGGAGCCGGGCGAGTTGCGCCCCGAAGGTTTCGTGGCGGTTCAGCGCGGGGCTTGAGCTGCGGAGCGCGCGAAAAGCATTTGCGAGTGGTGCCTTGGAGGATCAAATGATCGCTGTCCAGGAAGACCTGACGACCAAGCAGCAACTACTGAAGCGGCTCTCCGATGCACGGAAGCAGAGCGACGCGCTGTTCAAGCTTGTGCACCCAGCCGCTTTGTACGATCGGCCGATCCCGGAGCGGCATCGCATCGTTTTCTATATAGGTCACCTGGAGGCCTTCGACTGGAACCTTCTGCACGCGAATGTCTTCGCCGAAAAAAGCTTCCATCCTGAATTTGACCGCCTGTTCGCCTTCGGCATTGATCCGGTGGGCGGAGGATTGCCCACGGACCAGCCTGCAGACTGGCCTTCCGTCGAGTCAGTTCGTGATTACGTCGGCACGGTGCGGCGCAATCTCGACGAGAAACTTGCTCACGACACGCCCGAACCTGGTGGCGAAGCCAAGGGTTTTTCACTTGGCACATTGCTCAACGTCGCGATCGAGCATCGCCTGATGCATCTCGAGACTTTGGCCTACATGCTTCATCAGCTGCCCTACGACAAAAAGATCTCGCAGCCGAGCTCTGGATTTGCTGCGACTCCACCTGTGGCACCGCGGATGGCGGCAGTTCCTGCTGGCGTGGCGAAGCTCGGCCTTTCGCGCGACGACAGTACCTTCGGTTGGGACAACGAATTTGAATCACACGAAATTGCCGTGCCTGCATTCAAAATCGATCAGTTCATGGTGACAAACCGGCAGTATCTCGAGTTCATCCAGGCGGGTGGCTACGAAATACGCGCGTTCTGGAACGATACTGACTGGAATTGGAAGACGGAACGCGGAATTGCTCATCCGGTGTTCTGGAAAAAGGCGGGCGACGCGTGGTCCTACCGCACGATGTTTGAGGAAATTCCATTACCTTTGGACTGGCCGGTTTACGTGAGTCATGCCGAGGCTTCGGCCTATGCACGGTGGACCGGGAAATCGCTTCCCACCGAAGCGGAATGGCATCGTGCCGCCTACGGATCGCCAGACGGCCGTGAACGAACCTACCCCTGGGGCAACGCGTTACCTGCTTCACGCTTCGGCAACTTCGATTTCAAGTCCTGGGACCCGCAGCCAGTGAATGCGTTTCCCGCCGGCGACAGCGCATTCGGCGTTAGCGGAATGCTGGGCAACGGATGGGAGTGGACGTCCAACGTATTCGGGCCGTTCCCTGGCTTTCAGTCGTTTCCTTTCTATCGCGGATATTCGGCAGACTTTTTTGACGGACGTCACTTTGTTATGAAAGGCGGATCGGCGCGCACGGCTGCATGCATGCTGCGTTCGACATTTCGCAACTGGTTTCAACCTTACTACCGGTACGTCTACGCCGGCTTCCGCTGCGTGAATCGCTGAAAAAGATTGTCAAAGGAGAAAGCATGCTCGTGCACGCCATAACCACCGATGCCACCTACGAGTTCGCGTCCGACGTGCGTGCAGGTCTCACACGGCCGGGGCAGAAGCAACTTCCCTGCAAGTATCTGTATGACGACGTGGGTTCCGCACTTTTCGAAGTGATCAGCCATCTGCCCGAATACGGCCTCACGCGAGCCGATGAGCGTTTGCTGCGGCGCTACTCCCACGAGATCGTCGATCGTCTGGCAGGGCCAGTTGCGGTCGCTGAACTGGGCAGCGGCAGCGGCCGCAAAACACGCTGGCTGCTTGAAGCGCTTTGCCGTTGCCAGCGCACGTTCTATTATCCGGTGGAAATTTCTCCGTCGGCTCTAGCCAAGTGTGAGCGCGAACTTGGCGATATCGATTCGATCAGCATCGTCGGTTTCGAGCGCGAATATCTCGACGGCCTGTTGGAGGTCGCGGCACGGCGCAAATCCGACCAACATCTGTTGGTCCTTTTTCTTGGAAGCACAATCGGAAATTTTGACCGGCTGGCAGGAGTGAAGTTCCTGGCAGAGGTTCGCCAGATTCTTGCGCCTGGCGATTCGTTGCTTCTGGGTACGGACCTGGAAAAATCTGATGCGCAGCTGCTGCACGCGTACGACGACGAGCTCGGCGTGACGGCCGCGTTTAATTTGAATCTGCTTGCCCGGATCAACCGCGAATTGGATGCCGACTTTAATCTGGGGCACTTCGCCCATCAGGCGAAGATCAGCCATGACGGGCGTTGCGTTGAGATGCATCTCCGCTCGCAGCAACGGCAGACGGTGAGTATTCCGGCCGCAGAAATTGTTGTCGAGTTCCTTGAGGGAGAAACTATCTGGACGGAGAGCAGCCACAAGTATTCCGCGGATGAAATATTTCTGACCGCACGCGATGCCGGCTTCCGTTGCGATGCTCAGTGGATCGATGAGCAGTGGCCTTTTGCCGAGAATCTGCTCATCGCGGAATAACATTCGATTGTTTTGATAGGAGACTCATATGTCCATCCGGCCGATTAAACGCCTAATTAAATCCAAACCTACCCTGGAAGGCGCTGGTGTGCACCTTCGACGCGCATTCGGATTTGGAAACACGAAGGATTTTGATCCATTTCTCCTGCTCGACGATTTTCGCAACGATGTTCCCGAGGATTATCTCGCCGGGTTTCCCTGGCATCCGCATCGCGGAATCGAAACGATCACCTACGTGCTGGCTGGCACCGTGGCGCACGGCGACAGCATCGGCAACAGCGGCGTCATCGGACCCGGCGACGTGCAATGGATGACCGCCGGCAGCGGCATTATTCATCAGGAGATGCCGAAGGGCGACAGCATCGGACGTATGCACGGATTTCAGTTGTGGGGGAATCTTCCGTCGTCGCTGAAGATGACCGCGCCGCGTTATCAGGAAGTGAAGTCCGGGGAAATTCCTGAAATCACCGATGACGATGGCACGCACGTGCGCGTGGTCTGCGGAAATTTCTGGGGAAAGACCGGTCCGGTGCAGGGAGTTGCCGCCGACCCGGTTTACCTCGACGTGTCGGTCGCACCGGGCAAGAGAAAGACCCTGCCGGTCGAAACCGTACGGCACGCGTTTGCCTATGTGTTTTCCGGCAGCGGGAAGTTCTGCAATGCATCAGGTCCGCTCGCAGTGCCTACCGAGGCGGTGAAATGGCTGGATACGGCTCCGCCCGTAGAAGCGGACAGCCGCTCGCTGGTGCTTTTCGATCGCGGCGACGAAGTGACCGTTCAGGCTGGAGACGATGGAATCCGATTTCTGCTGGTTTCGGGAAAACCGCTGGAAGAGCCTGTCGCGTGGTACGGCCCGATCGTGATGAACACCCAGGCGGAACTGCAGCAAGCCTTCACAGAGCTGCAGGAAGGGACGTTCTTAAAAGAGGGCAGAGCTCCGGCAAAGTCCCGACGCTGAGCGGGCCGCACGTTCCCGAGCTGGTCATTCTTGTCGCTTGTATTTCAGGGCTCGACGCCTGCGTAACGCGGAATTGCGGTGCGAGCGGCGTTCTTGTAGACCACGCCGCCCTTCATCACAAACACAACCCGGCGAACGGCGGTGATGTCTTTCAACGGATCGCCATCGAGCGCAATGATATCAGCCTGCAACTCCGGCGCAATCGCTCCGATCTGATCGCCCAGGCCCATCGCTTCCGCTCCCAGCGAGTTGGCTGAGACCATGGCGGCCATCGGGTCGACTCCGCAGTCGCGCACGCGATCGATGAACTCTTCGGCGTTGCGCCCGTGCGCGCCCGCCACGGCGTCCGTACCGAAGACCATCTTCAGTCCCGGAGTTTTTGCAGCGCGTCGCACGATGTCATGGTTCATCGGCAGAATCTTCTCCATCGCGGCGAATCCTTCCTCCGTGTAACCGGGCGTGCCAATATACTTGTCTCTGTTCGTCAAGTAATTTTCGATGACGAGTCCTGCCTGCGGGTCCAGATACGTGCCCTTCTCCGCCATCAATTTCAGATCGTCGTCGGTGGCCAGCGTGCCATGCTCGATTTCAGTACATCCCGCAAGAGTGGCGGCACGCACCGCGTCTTTGTAAGCGTGCACGAGAGTGCGCAGTCCCAACTTTTTGGCTTCATCGCAGGCGGCGTTTAACTGCTCTTGCGACAGGGTCATCCCTCCGCCCTGGCGGATGGACTGCGACGCGAAGATCTTGATCAGGTCCGCGCCCGCTTCCTTTTGTTTGCGCACGTAGGCGCGGATTTCGTCAGGTGTGCCGGTCGCGTCTCCGCGGCCCACCAGCGGCTCCGCCGCAGTCAGGATAAGAGGGCCCGGGAGAAGTCCCTTTGCGATATCGTCCCGCAGGGGAATGTCGTTGGGCGAGCCGGGACTTTGGATGGTCGTGAAGCCAGCCATCAACGTGACCCACGCATTCGATGCCGACTGATAGGCAGCCTCCTGAGTGGTCTCTCCCATGCCTGCATTCTTCCCATCCTTGCCGAACTGCCACGTAATGTGCGCGTGCGCGTCAATCCAGCCCGGCAACACGGTCAAGCCGCGCAGGTCGTAGTCCACGGGTCCGGCCTTGGGATCAATCGCAACGATCTTTGAACTCTCGACGACGATGCGTGTGTTGTGCAGGACGCGTCCCTTGCCATCGAGAATTGCACTTGCAGCGATGACGACGCGCTGGCTCGATGCTGAGGCTTGCGCCACGCTGCGCGGAATCAGTATGCAAACACTAATGACGCTAAGGACGAACCAAGACATTTTCACCAGTCGCATGACCACTGCTCCTCAGTTCTGCCCACCCATTGTCATTCCGAGCGGCTTAAGCCGTGAGGAATGTGCTTTTCAAAGCGCCCGAGCTCGTCGGTCGACTGACCTGAGCCTTAGAACTGCAACCCAACCGCCCTACTCAGAAACACTGCCAGCGGTGACATTTTCCTGCAGGCCGTGGTGAATGCCGCCATAAACTTGGGACTGCAGACCTGAGCTTCCGTGAACTCCACCGTCGTGCCGAGATCGCGCAGCTTCAGATCTTCCACAAATTCGTGATCGCAGGGAAACCCGCGCGGAGGGCGGCTGAGCTTGCCGGCGTCGTCCCAGTTGAGCAGCTTGCGAAGGCGCCGCCATTCCTCGGGGCGCGACACGATCGCGCTGCGAACCTTCAGCAACGTCGGCGGCTCCGGATGCCACAGTCCGCAGGCTGCAAAACAGCCTCCGGGCTCAAGATGAAAATAAAACCCGGGCGAGTGCACATCCTTGCCCTTGTGCGAGAAGCGCATGGCGACATGCGTCTTGTAAGGCCGCTTGTCGTGAGAGAAACGCGTATCGCGATAAATGCGAAACAGCGAGCCACGCGAAGGGCGCGGATCGGCGACAAGATAAGGCGAAATGTCGTATAACGGCGCGGCAAAGTCGGTGATGAAGCGCAATGCCGGCTGGCGCACGTGCACCTCATATTCGTCTTTATGAGCCAGGAACCAATCGCGATTGTTGTTGCGCCTGAGGCGCTTAAGGAAACGGAAAAGCTCGGCGCTGAAGTAAGATGGCATTCGATATAAGGTAAGAAAGCCTTCGGCAAAAAGTAAAGGCGTGAAAGTAAAGGAAGGATGAAAGGACCGTCCGCCTGCAGCCGTGTTGCAAATACGCTCTCGTCCCGGCGACAATCGTTGCGTGGAAACAAACTCAGTGAACGGCAGTTCATCAGCGCCGGCTGCGGTGCGCGCTCCCTTTCAACCGGGCGCCCTCGTCATCGCGACTCTGGGCAACCCGCGCGA
>JASHPH010000063.1 GCA_030038255.1 Candidatus Sulfotelmatobacter sp.
GGGAAGTACGGCTGGCGAGTCACGGAAAACGACGTAATCGGAGGTTCCGCTCCGCTGGCCTTTGGAGCGGGCTACTCTAGTTATGCAACCATCCCCTTCCGGTTTGGCGCGGCCGCATCGCTGATCGCCAAGTTCGATCCGGAGAAAATGTTCGAGACCATTCAAAAGCATAAAGTTTCGATCCTGACCCTTGCCCCGACCGCGTACCGAAAAATGCTGCAGGTTCCAGATGCGGAAAAGAAGTACGACCTCAGCAGCTTGCGTGTCTGCACTGGCGGCGGCGAGAGCCTAACGGCCCCGACCTATCATGCGTGGAAGGAGAAATTTGGGCTGGAAATCTTCGAGGGGCTGGGAACAACGGAGATGATGTACGTCTTCGCCTCCAACGTCGTCAGCCGCAAGGCCAAGGCCGGATCCTTCGGCCAGGCCGTCCCGGGCTACCAACTGAAAGTGATCGACGAAGAAGGAAAGGAAACCACGAACCGAAATATTGGCCATTTTGTCGCCTGCGGGCCAACCGGAACGATCTACTGGCGTGATCCTGAAAAGCAGCGGCACGCCATCACTCCCGACGGCTGGAACCGTGCCGGCGATTACGTGCTGGTGGATGACGACGGCTACTTCTGGTTCGTGTCAAGAGAAGACGACATCATCAAGAGTTCCGGCTATCGTATTGGACCGGAGGAGATTGAAGTCACCCTTGCCACCCACCCGGCCGTTGCTGAAGTCGGGGTTATCGGAGTCCCCGATGAGGTGCGCGGCCAGATTGCCAAGGCGTTCGTGGTGCTGAAACCGGGGGAAACTCTCACCTCGGATGATCTGCTCGTTTTCTGCAAAGGCAAGATCGCCACCTATAAGCTGCCGCGGGAAGTCGTCATTGTCAGCGAACTTCCCCGCACACCCACCGGAAAGCTGCTCCGCCGGGTGCTAAAGCAGAAGGAAGCCACTCCGCAAGTGCCGGCTTAAAGAATCCGGCTATCGTGCGCTTGCGTCTTGAAAAGGGCCCGGCTTCGGTCGGGCCGTTTTTGTGCTCGTCGCGTGCTTTAGACATTTTCGCTGTTACTGTAGACCAACTATGAAAGATACGCTGCGTCCTGGCCTCACGTTTGAGTTCAAGTTCCGTGTTCCCGAAAACAAGACCGTCCCTTACCTTTATCCGGAAGCACAAGAATTCCAGTTGATGCCCAAGGTGTTCGCCACTGGCTACATGGTCGGACTGATGGAATGGGCCTGCGTCCAGGCCATCAATCCCCACCTCGATTGGCCGAGAGAACAGAGCGTGGGCACGCTGGTCAACGTCACTCATTCCGCCGCCACACCGCCGGGACTCACCGTGACCGTCCGGGCGAAACTTGAGAGTGTCGAAGGCCGCAAACTCGGCTTCTCGCTCGCAGCCCACGACGGCGTTGACGAGATCTCACAAGGCACGCACGAGCGCGTTGTGATTGATGCCGCCAGGTTCAATAACAAGATGGCCGAGAAAGCGGGACGCGCCGCCTCCCAAGGGAGCTTTGATTAAGCCTCTGGGATCCGCGGTGTGCGCCTGTGGTTGACGCTCTTCGCACCGTATTCAGAATTTCAGTGAGAACTGTAGGAGGCCCGCAAATTTTCTTTGCCCGGTTCTTCAGGGATGCGGTAAAACTGTACCTGCGTTTTCTCCTGTACCTCGTTATGGATGATTTTCCCAGTCACCAGTGGCTCTGCCAAACCATTGTGGATCAAGCTCCGGTTGCCATCATCTTCGGCGATCGGCAGGGCATTGTGCGATTGTGGAACGCAGGTGCAGAGGCGATGTTTGGTTGGACTGCGGCCGAAGCGGTCGGCAAGTCCATGGACATGATCATCCCTGAGAAGCACCGCGCGCGCCACTGGGAAGGCTATGACCGCGTGATGGAGAGCGGAGTCACCAAGTACGGGCGAAGCGTCCTCGCGGTTCCCGCCCTCACCAAGGACGCGCGCAGAATCTCGATCGAGTTTAATGTCGTGCTTGTCAAGGATGATGGAGGGCGGGTTCTGGGTGCAGCCGCCATCATTCAGGATGTAACGGCGCGCTGGGAGCGTGATAAGGCTCTTCGCGCCCGCCTGGCGGAGCTTGAGGGCAAGCCGAAGCAGATTTGATCCCGTATGAGTGTCCGTGGGCGGCCAGCCGCCGATAGAAATGAAAATCGTGGGCTGCCCAACCCTTTCCGTACTCTTTGCGGCAAGGGATGAGATATTCGGCAGAGCCATCCCAGCTTGCTGTATTAACCTGAGCATGCCGACACTTCGCACATTGCTGTCGAACACCGTGCTTCTTCTGTGGGCGGCATCGGCGCTGGGTCAGCTCGCCCCTGCGAGTGCTTCAGGCTCGACCTGCTCCGCCGAAATCGTGACCGTGAGAACCGCCGACGGTGCACGCTTGCACGGAATTCTTTTTCGTGCGCCAAAGCCCAAGGCTGCTGCCCTGTTCCTGGTTCATGGCTATGCCGGCAACTTTTACGAATCCTACTTCCCCAAGCTCGCAGAGGCGGCCGTCCGCGCCGGCTACGACACACTGGCTCTGAATATGCGCGACCACGACGCCGGCCCCAAGAAGTCTTCCTTTACGGACAACCGGGCCGACATCGCAGCCGGGGCTGCCTACTTGCGCGAGCTCGGACACAAGCGCGTGGTTTTGCTCGGACAAAGCATGGGCACAAACCGTGTGCTGTACTACCAGGCTGTCAGCGGCGACCCGGACGTCGCCGCAACCATCCTGGTAAGCAGTCCGGGGGATCTATTTGAGTGGAACGTGTGGCAATTCGGGGAGGAAAAGGCGCAGGCCAAAGTAGATGAAGCCCTGAATCTGCAGCGAGCCGGCCGCGAAGAGGAGTTGATGCTGGTAGACCTCGGCCCGCTCGGCAAGACACTTTACACGGCTCGATACCTTTTGAGTATGCGCGGCCCCGATCGGCTCTCCAATTCTTACCTGAACGTGGCCAAAGTGAGAAATCCGATTCTCATCGTGCAAGGCGGGGCCGATAAACTCATTCCACCGGATGTAGGCAAGCGGCTGCAGGCGGCCGCCGGTCCCGTGGCGGCATTAGCAAGCATTGATGGCGCCGGACATGGCTTTGAGAATTACGAGTCCTCCTTGAGCGAGAAAGTTTTAGGCTGGCTGAGGACGGTTGCGCCCTAAAATCTATCCGAGGTGTCCTATGAATTTGGAGCGCATTACTACCTTGGCTGCTACCGACGGCCACAACATTCCTGCATACCTTCTTGCGCCGGAATCTGCCCACGGCGGCGCGGTGCTGATCCCCGGCTATGGTGGCGCAAAGGAACACATGCTTGGGATCGCTGTCACGCTGGCCGAGGCGGGCATCGCATCGCTGGCGATCGATCTCTGCGGACACGGTGAAAATCGCACTGCCATCGGTCCTGTGATGCAGGACGAAATCGAATCCGCGATCCGTTACCTGCGCCGCTTCGGCCAGACGGCGGCTCTGGGCATTAGCTTAGGCGGTCGCCTCGCGTTGATGTCTTCAGCAGATTACATGGTGGCTATCTCGCCCTCGGTCATCACAGCCATGTCTCCTCAAGGCAAGTGGATGTTTGAGAACTTCCCCAGCCCATTTGTGCGCGAGCCATACCCAGGCTATGTCCTCGAATTGCTCGATGCCCTCGGCCCTGTGACGCCCCATGATCATCCTTGCCTGCTGCTGTATGCCGAGCGCGATATTCCTGCCATTCTCGACGGCGCGAAGGGACTGCAGGCAAGCCTCGCGAATTCCGAAGTGCGCTATGTCAAGGATTACCTGCACCCCGAAGTTCAACACGAGAATGGCTTCATCCGTTACCTGCCGCGCTGGTTCAACCACATGGACCTGAAGTTCAATCCTGAGATTTCAGCCGCCACCGCGGCCTGGCTGAACGAGCGCTGGGGAAAGGCCCGGGTCGCTTAGTGTGCTGTCTTGCACGCTCGCAGCCCAGGTTTACGAGTCATCGTACGAAAGCGAAGGATGTGTGTATTGTTTGCACCACGAAACGCTCTGATTTGTCTCGAAGCGTGCGGTGAACAACAATGGCGCCAAGAAAGGAGTCCAAGTGACGAAATGGGAGTATTTTGACCGCATGGTACTTTTCAGCGAAACCGAAGATGGCATGGTGAGCGGCCTTGATTCCTGGATCAACGGCGCCGGGGCTGACGGCTGGGAGCTGGTGAGTTCGGTTCCATTGATCGCCCCTAACAAGGACGGCGTCGCCTACGGAACCATCGGTGTCCACATGGTTTTCAAACGGCCGTCTGCAACTCCAACGGAAGCGTGAGCCATTCATGTCTGAACTGCACGGACGGGCCTTGATCGAAAGCCGGTTCGGGAAACTGGGCTCCGCCCAGAAGGCGGTGGTGATCGGGGAACAGGAATACGATCTGCCCACCTTGCTCGCCCGCATGGATCTTAACTTTGAAGATAGCTGGCCAATTGACGTGCAGGCATTGTCGGAGAATCGCTTTTGCATCCGGTACTATGACGGACAGGACCAGCGAATTGTGGCCCACGAGTTTGATGCCGAGTTCGCTTTCATCGCCGAAACCCGTGGCCATATTGCCGAGTGGATCGGCGAAGACGCCTATTACGAATGGTTCCGTAGCATGTCGCGTCGGCGAGTTTTCGGCGAGGATGTCTAGCCCTCTCAAAACAGGCTACATGTACTGGCTCTAGGGTACCCGCATTGACGAGGTCGAAATGAATCCGCCGCGAGATCGGGATGGAATCGAGCGCCGCTTTGGGCCGCTGGGCAGGGGCGCGCAGAGCCTTGCGATCCGGGGAGTAACGTATTCACTTTCGCAGTTGCTCTCCCAAATTGGTGCGGAATTCGATGACAACAAGCCGATCGACGCGCTCGCCCTGGCGGGAGAACATTACGTGCTCCGTTACATTGACGGACAGGACCAGCGCGTCGTCGCCGCGGAGTTCGACGCTGACTTCCGCCTGCAGAGCGAACTGCGCGCCAGCCTCGCTGAATGGGAAGGCGACGGCTCAAACCTGGGCTACTACAGCGGGCACTAATACGTTGTCGACGTACTTAAGCAGCAGATCCCCTACACCGTGCATGCCCAGGAATCACATTCTCACAAATAGGCGTGACCGGCATCACTGCGATACATCCAAGGCCGCAGCATAATTACACTAAGCGAGCAGCGAGAAGATACTGTCCCGCCTGAGCACTGCAGTAGCGAGAAGACACTACTGCGAGGGCCGCAAGCTGCGCGGCCTCTACTTCACACAAAGTTCTGCGAGTTGTTCCGCCTCAAAAGGGGGAGGGTATGGTGCTCCAGGTACCCACCTGTTTGCCGGTCAAGAACCACGTCTGGAATGAAGGCGCCACCCCTTGCTCCTGTAGCCGCAGTAGCTGGCGCTTTCAAAAGTTACCCACTTCGGTGGTCCGCCGGGGAACGGTGGCAGAAGACGCATCGCGTCACTAGGGAGGCTACTTATGACTGACCTATACACCTGCAGTTGTGGCAATCAGACCTGGGAGATCTTCGACATGGGTGTGCGTTGCACTGCATGCCAAGCCGAGTATCTCACGCAGCACAAGCCGGTCGCGGAATTTAACCACGACGTCACGCAGGAAATGGAAGAGGAGCTGGCAGAGTGACTCTCGGCGGCAACACCGACGTGTCACGTGTTTCGCCTTAACCCCAGGCAGAAGGAGAAAATCATTTTTCTGGTCATGCCGAGAGCGACATCGAAGCTGGGAAACTGAGCCATGTGAGAGAAGCCCTTTCTGCTCGTTTTCCTCGCGTCGGAAGGAGGTTTGTATATGCCAAGTGTAATTTCACCAATTCGCATTAAGCTGCAAAACATTCTGTTCGCCACGGATTTTTCGCCATCTGCACGATTAGCGCTGTCTTATGCCACCAACCTGGCCTGCCGCTATGAGGCCGGCATTTACTCTGTGAACGTGCTGCCACATCTGCCCTTTGTGGAAGCGCCGCAGCCCGATCCGGAGCAAGCCAGGTTCTTAGCTACCCAACGGATGGCTGACTTGATCGCTTCCGAGTCGTTCAAGAA
>JASHPH010000064.1 GCA_030038255.1 Candidatus Sulfotelmatobacter sp.
CAAAACGGGCTTCCGGCGCGGATTTTCACAGTTGACATTCCCGGCAGAGGGAGGAAAATACGATGCGTCAGGTTTCCCACTCAGCCATAGCCATTCTTCCTCCCGGTGCCGGCTGGGAACGAAAGAAACCTGCGAGGAGAAACTATGAATAAAGCCGATCTGGTTGACAAGATCGCAGGCGCATGTGAAATCAGCAAAGTGCAGGCCACGACTGCGATTGATACCGCCGTGGACAGCATTACGTCTGCCCTCCGCAAAGGGGATCGGGTGGCATTGATAGGCTTCGGCACGTTCTCGGTGTCGCAAAGAAAGGCGCGGAACGGGCGCAACCCGCAGACCGGTGCCACTATCAAGATCGCTGCCCGCCGCGTCGCGAAGTTCACCCCTGGGGCCGAACTCAAGAAGGCGGTCAACAAGAAGTAAACGGGAACCTGAATCCAAGATTGCAAAACGGCAGGGGGTCGGCCCTGCCGTTTCTTGTTGTGGGCGGTGATCCTTCTTTCGGCGAGGCAACAGGGCTTTTGTGGCCAGCCTTGACCCGCATTCATGGCGACCCTAACATCGAGTGGGTCCATGCGAGCTCCGATTCCTTCCTGTCTGGCGAACGGTCTGTACGGTGCGTTCTTCTGCCTTTGGTTGCTGCTCCTAGCGGTTTCTCTGAGCGCGCAGCAGAAGACGGCCGCACCGCCGACTCCCATCGCAAATTTCACGGATATCGCGGAAAAAGCCGGGATCACCGGGAAGAACGTCTTTGGCGGTCTGGACACGAAGAAGTACATCATTGAGACCACCGGCAACGGCGTCGCGATTTTCGATTACGACAACGACGGCTGGCCAGACATTTTTCTGGTCAACGGCACGCGGATCGGGGGAGTCTCCTCGGGCGAAACGCCTACCAACCGCCTCTACCGCAACAATCACGACGGCACTTTTACCGACGTGACGGCAGCGGCCGGTCTGACGGCAACCGGCTGGGGGCAAGGAGTCTGCGTGGGTGACTACGACAACGACGGCTGGGAGGATCTGTACGTCACGTATTGGGGAAAGAACCGGCTCTACCACAATGATCATGGAGTCTTCACCGAGGTAGCAGAAAGGGCCGGCGTCGCGGGCTCCGGGAAAGCATGGGGCACGGGTTGCGCCTTCGTCGACTATGACCGCGACGGGCGGCTCGATCTGGTGGTGGCCAATTACGTGGATTTCGATCTGGCGACAGCGCCGATGCCGGGTGAACGGCCGACGTGTACTTGGAAAGGGGTCCCGGTCATGTGCGGGCCACGTGGGCTGGCAGGAGCGAAAAACATTCTCTATCACAACCGGGGCGACGGAACCTTTGAAGACGTGACCGCAAAGGCACATATTGACCGCACAGACGGTCACTACGCGTTCAGCGTGTCGACCCTCGACTTCGACGAGGATGGCTGGCCCGATATTTTTATTGCCTGTGACAGCGCGCAAAGCATTCTTTATCACAACAATCGCGACGGAACATTTACTGATGTTGCTGTGACGGCGGGGGCGGCCTTCAATGAGGATGGGCGCGAGCAGGCGGGCATGGGGTCCACGGTGGCGGACTACAACGGCGATGGGCATCTCGACATCTTCAAGACGAATTTCTCGGACGACACGCCCACGCTTTACAAGAACAACGGAGATGGTACTTTCACCGACGCGACGGCCGTCGCGGGACTCGCCCACTACACGCAGTACCTCGGCTGGGGCACGATGTTTTTCGACGTCGACAATGACGGATGGCCGGATCTGATCCTGGCGAACGGCCACGTCTATCCGGAAGTGGATACACAGCATCTAGGCAGTACTTATAAAGAGCCACGCATCCTGTACCACAACAACGGAAACGGAACTTTCGCCGACATTTCGGCATCGAGCGGGACCGGTATCACCGCTCCGGCTTCGTCGCGCGGACTGGCGGTCGGGGATCTGTGGAATGATGGCAGAATCTCAATTGTGATCAACAACATGAATGCTCCACCCAGCCTGCTGGTAAATCAGGTGAAGAGCGCGAACCACTGGGTAGAAATCCGTACGGTGGGAACGAAGTCGAATCGGGACGGGATCGGCGCTCGGATTCGCGTGAAACTGCCCACGCGGGTTCTAGTGGATGAAGTCCGCAGCGGGTCGAGTTACATCTCAAACAACGACATGCGGGTGCACTTCGGGGTGGGCTCGGTTACAAGAATCGAGTGGATTGAAGTTCTCTGGCCGAGCGGATTGATCGAGCGATTTTCGAATCTTGGTGCCGATCAGATTCACACGCTGAAGGAAGGTTCGGGCACGCCGGTAGAAGCTGCGGGCAAGAAATAACGTTGGCCGGAGGAAACGTCGTGACGTTGGAACCTTACGGCGTGTTCATCGGCGAACTTAAATGATTCAACTGTGGTCGCCGCTGAGAATTCTCCATGCCTCGCAGCCGGTGAGAACGACTCTCTCGATTCCCTTCACCGCGTTGAGATATTGCGCGCGCTCAAAAGCGGTTGGATCGGAGCTGCGGATCTGGCTCATTTTTCCTTTGATTTCTGCGACCGATTTGAAGCGATGTTTCTCCATCAAGCCATTCAAACCGCTTTCGAGATCGCCAAGCCGGCTGATTCCGTGCCGTAGAAGGACGGAGCAGACCATGGTTACGTCCGCTCCGACGAGAAGCAATTTCAAGGCATCTTCGGGGCTGTGAACGCCGCTGCTTCCGGCCAGGCTCACCTTGACGCGGCCGAAAAGCATTCCAATCCACGTAAGTGGAACCCGCAGATCTTGCGCAGTGCTGAGCAAAACGCTCGGCTGGATTTCCATCGTATCGAGATTGAGGTCAGGCTGATAAAAGCGGTTGAACAGCACCAGACCGTTTGCGCCTGCTTCTTCGAAGCGGCGGGTCATGTTTGACATGCTGGTAAAAAACGGGGTCAGCTTGGCAGCGATGGGAATCTTCACCGCCGCTCTCACCGCCTTAACGACTTCGACGTAGCCGTCTTCGAGCACGGAGCCGGCGATGTCAGCTTGGCTTGGCACCTGGTACAGATTGAGTTCGAGGGCGTCGGCACCAGCCTGCTCGAGGCGCCGGGCATATTCTGTCCACCCCTTCAGACTCGTACCTCCGAGGCTTGCGATCAAGGGAACGCGGACCGATTCCTTCGCTCGACGAAGAAGATCGAGATAACGATCCAGGGCAGCGAAGGGCGACGCCGGCTCGTTTGTCCCTTTGAGCGGGGTCTCTTCAAAAACGGAGTGCAAAACGATGGCGGATGCACCGGCTTCTTCCAGGCGTTTGATGTTGTCGAACTCCTGAGTGAGCGGAGAGGCAGACGGAACCAGAGGCGTTTTCAGTTTCAACCCGAGATAGGTGGTCGAGAGATCGATCATCGTGTCCTCGCGAAAAACTGGAAGATCCAAAGGAGGTGGGCGTCTGGAAGGATCCGGACAGCAACGCCATCACGGGATGATACTTGACGAACCAACGCTCGTCCAACGCACGCTCGTCCAACGCAGGCCAGACGCAATCGCTGCGCGGTATAGTATACGGACGGCGAAAAATGCACGAACTATCGATTGCGATGGGCATTGTGGATGCTGCACTGGAAGAGGCGAAGAGCCGTGGAGTGCAGGTAAGCGCGGTGCATCTTAAGCTGGGAGCGCTGTCCGGAGTTGTCAAAGATGCGCTGATGTTTTCGTATGAAGTGGCGTGCCAGGATACAGCGCTCGAGGGGTCACGGTTGGTCGTGGAAGAAGTTCCGGTGGCCGTTTTCTGCCCGCAGTGCCGGGAGCGGCGGGTATTGAGTTCCATTCAGTCGTTCGCGTGTCCCGAGTGCGGCTCAGCCACGAGAGACATTTTGCAAGGCAAGGAACTGGAAGTTTTCGCGCTGGAGGTGGAGGAATGAGCGAACCGCGTCTGGTCGAAGTGCGAAGAAATGTGTTGAAGCAGAATGATGTGATCGCGCGGGCTCTGCGCGAACAGTTTCGCGGCGCGGGAGTTTTCGTCGTGAGCCTGGTTTCAAGCCCGGGCTCGGGGAAGACAACATTCCTGGAAAAAACGCTCACACAATTGCAGCCGCGCTACCGCGTGGCAGCGCTAGTGGGCGATCTGGCGACCGAAAATGACGCCGTACGGCTGGCCCGGAGCAAGGCCCCGGTGAAGCAAATCACGACCGGGAGTCTGTGCCATCTGGAAGCGGCAATGGTGCAGAACGCACTTCAGGACTGGAATCTGCAGAACATGGATTTTCTGTTCATTGAGAATGTGGGCAACCTAGTGTGCCCGTCTTCCTACGATCTGGGAGAGAATCTGCGGCTGGTGCTGATGTCGGTGACCGAGGGCGAAGACAAGCCGCTGAAATATCCCACCATCTTCAACAGCGCGGATGTAGCCGTGGTGACGAAAACGGATTTGGCCGACGCGGTCGAGTTCAACTGGGAAGCGGCACAGCACAGCGTGCAGTCGGTGCGGCCCGGCATGCAGATTTTCCGCCTATCGGCGAAGACGGGTGAAGGGATGAATGAATTCCAAACTTTTCTTTCTCAGAAACTTGCCGAGCACAGGTCGATAGCACAGATTTGAATCAGGGAAAGAGAAAATCATGGCGATGACCGCACTGAACAGCTCCACAGCCGCTGCGACAGCGGTTAATCAGCAGAACTATGCCGCTCCTCTGGCGACGGTGACCAGTCTTTTCTTCATGTGGGGTTTTCTCACCTGCCTGAATGACATTTTGGTCCCACATCTCAAGCCGATCTTTGACCTGAACTACGCGAAGGTGATGCTGATTCAGTTCGCCTTCTTCGGTGCTTACTTTTTGTTTTCCATTCCATCCGCCAAGATCATTGACGGGATCGGTTATCAGCGCTCGATGGTAGCGGGTCTGTTGACGATGGGGCTCGGCGCTTTTCTTTTTGTGCCGGCGGCCGCGGTGCCATCGTATCCGCTGTTTTTGGGTGCTCTGATCGTTCTCGCTGCCGGCATCACTTGCCTGCAGGTGGCGGCAAATCCCTACGTCACGGTGCTGGGTCGGCCGGAGACTGCCTCAAGCCGGCTGAACCTTACTCAGGCATTCAACTCGCTGGGAACATTTCTGGCGCCGTTCTTCGGAGGGTTGTTCATCCTGACTGCCGCGCCGAAGACGATCGAGGAAATCCGCACGCTGGCGCCCGATGCATTGCAGGCCTACCGCCTGCACGAAGCGGCAACCGTCAAGATGCCCTACGTGGGACTTGGCATCACTCTGGTCCTGCTCGCGATTGCAATTGGAAGTTTCAAGCTGCCGAAGATCGAACATGCTCAGCACCACCTTGGAGAAAAAGTAGGCGATTCGATCTGGAAGCATCCGAACTTGATTTTTGGCGCCATTGGAATTTTCGTATATGTGGGTGCAGAGGTTTCCATCGGAAGTTTTCTGGTGAACTACTTCAGCCAGCCAAACATCGGGAATCTGACGGAAAAAGCCGCAGCGAGTTTCGTCGCTCTCTATTGGGGTGGCGCGATGGTCGGCCGATTCATCGGGTCTGGGTTGCTGCAAAAGGTGAAGACCGGGCACCTGCTCGCTTTCAACGCCATGTGCGCGGCCATTCTCGTCGCGACTTCGATGTTGACGTCAGGGCACGTAGCCATGTGGAGCATCATTTTCGTAGGGCTTTTCAACTCGATTATGTTCCCCAGCATATTCACTCTTGGCGTGGCCGAACTTGGGCAGCTGACCGGAGACGGCTCCGGCATTATGATCATGGCGATCGTGGGTGGCGCGATCATTCCGCTCGCGCAAGGGGCGATTGCCGATCGCGTCGGCATTCATCATGGCTTTGTTCTGCCGGTCCTCTGCTATCTCTATATTCTTTTCTTTGCACTCAGCGGGTCGAAGCCCAACAGCGAGCGCTATGCACGGAGTTAGCGTGGCGTAGCATCCATTGTCCATGCCCGCTTCCGACACATTGCGAGCCGCATCTTCTGCCAGGCCACTGACGCTGGCGGCGTACGCGTCGTTCGTGCCGATCGGGATCGTGACCGTGCTTCTCGGCCCTATGCTTCCGACCTTGTCGGCGCGATGGTCATTGAACTACTCACAGGCCGGTGCTCTGTTCACCGTTCAATACCTGACTGCGACAGCAGCGGTCGCGTTGTCCGGCTGGATGGTCGGCCTCCGCGGATATCGATTCGCGATCAATGCGGGTCTCGTGCTTGTGACGGCGGGGATGGTCTTGCTGCTCGCCGGACCGAAGGCGCTCGGGATTATCGGTATTGCGGCGTATGGAGCGGGACTCGGGTTCACTGTTCCAGCAGCCAATTTGCTGGTGGCGGAGGTGAATCCGAAAGAACGCAGCGCGAAACTGAATGTGCTCAACTTCTGCTGGAGCACGGGCGCGGTGGCGTGCCCCTTCCTGGTAGCGGCGGCGGCGAAGAGCTCTCATGTTCCGCTCTTTCTGGAACTGGTCGCCGGCTTTTCCCTTCTGGTTGCGATCGGCATCGCGGTCATGCCGGCTTCGATCGTTGAGCCCGCAGTTGCGCCTGCAGTGAAAGGAAGCAGGAGCCTCGGGATTGAATGGAAGTCGCGCGTGCTGCCAGCCCTGGCGCTACTGTTTTTCATTTATGTGGGCACGGAGAACAGCTTCGGCGGTTGGGTCGCAACCTATGCGAAGTCGCTCGGGAGCCTGACGCCGACCATGGCCGTGACAACTCCATCGTTTTTTTATGGCTCACTCATGTTGGGCCGATGGCTGGCGCCGATGCTCCTGCGCGCGATTGATGACGTTCGGCTGGTGCAGGCGGGGCTCCTGGTTGCGTGCAGCGGCATGGTGGGACTGGTGCTGTCGCACGCCCTGCCCGGAGTCGTGCTGAGCGCCTGCGTTGCCGGACTCGGATTGTCGTCGGTGTATCCCATCACCATTTCGGTGATGTCGCGGGAGTTTGGCCCTGCTGCATCACGAGTTGGATCGCTGATGTTCACACTCTCAAACGTCGGAGGAGGGTCGCTGCCCTGGGTGGTGGGCGTTTTTTCGAACCAGTTCGCAACACTCAAGGCGGGGCTGACCGTACCGCTGCTGGGAAGCATGGCGATGTTTCTGCTTTACTTGCGCAATTGGAAAGCGGAGGCAATAGAGGGAAGCACATAGCGGCGGCACAGCTGAGTTGACTGCGCAAGTTCGTCTCGGATCATCTAAGTGTGGATCAGGCGTGCCGCCAGGCGGGAGAAACGCACCAGGCGATATAGCGGAAACAATGGCTGTGGCAGGCGGACCGCATTCCATTCGCCCGGGCCGGGTGTGAAGATCAGTCGTTGTAGAAACCGCACGCGGTCGGCAGGCCTTTCCCGGAGCCGCATCATCAGACGGAAATACGCAACCGACTCGACGTCCATGGCCGCATCGGGCGTGATTCGAGTTTGAATTTCTTGTGCCAACAAAAGTGACGCAGAGTCAGCAGCAGTAAGCTTCTCTCCCTTGGCCGGCATCGCGGCTCCCAACAATCTGTTCGCCAGAAGCATGCTTACGCACACAATTCGCACGATTCCCAAACTTCGCGCCTGAGACTCAATCCAATCCCATGGCAGATCCGAAATGCTCATCAGTCGCGCGATATCGCACAGCCAGACCAGTCGCGACCACGCATGCTTGGCGGCATGCACGGCGAGTACAAGAAGAAGGTCTGCGGGGCTGGGCGTCTTCATGGCATGGCCGGCTACTGTCACCGTGACCGCGCGATCGAACAGGACATTCATGTCAAAATCCACGGCATAAAACCGCGGCAGGATCGCCCACTGTACTTCGAGCAGATTGCGGCCGGCTGCGCCATCAAAGGCGCACTCGTACCCGGACTTCAGGTAGGCGCGTTCCTCCGCTTCGGAAAAATGCGTTTGCGGAATATAGCCAAGTTCGCGGACGGCGTCGCGGATGTAGGGAAAATCGTCCGCGTGAATCAGCAGGTCGATATCACCGGACTGCCGCAGCGCGATGTCGTGGTAGATGAGCTCCGCCAGCGCAAGGCCCTTGTAGGGCATGACCTGGAGGCGAAGCGAGGACAGGTGGTCGACGATGCGAATCAATTCGCGCGCGAGAAGCAAAGACTTGTGGACGTTGATCTGAGAACTCTGTTCGAGCGCCTGCATCTCGGCGGGCGGGACTGCCTCTTTGAAACTCTGAAGCGCCTGGAACAGAATCGGCTGAACACCGTGATAATCGGCAAGAGCGAACAACGACTGCCAGCGAACAGGCTGCCGCAGAAGCGAGTGAAGAGGGCCCGATTTTTCGGAGTGAGGTACAGCGGAGCACGCGGCCAAGAGCAACTGCCACTCAGCGCCGAGCGTGGTCGCAAACATAGATCAATTGTATTTGCGAGTGTGGTACGAACTCATGCGGGCGCGCCAGCCAGCGCCGGAAGCACGCAAATCTGCACCAGGTTCGGAGCGGGACGCCGCTTGGAAAGCATGTTGGCCGACGGGATGCCGGTTCTGGCGAATGACTTCTCGCAATCCTGCGAAGAAGGCCCGCGCATATTTCCTTCCATGAAGGCCAGGCCTGGACAGCGCGTGCATTGGGCAACATGCGTACACTGTGTGCAGGTCGTCAGATCCTTTACCCGGATGGAGCGCACCTCATTCATGCGCT
>JASHPH010000065.1 GCA_030038255.1 Candidatus Sulfotelmatobacter sp.
TTTCGATGTTAATGCTCGAGATCGTTACCCCAACGCGAGACGAATCCAGCGATCGTTGAGAGGCGTGCAATACATCATTCTGGATGGCAATTTTCTCCGTAGTGAGCACGTCGTCAACCGGCGTGTGAGCGATGCGGCGCGAAAATTCTGCCTCCACCACCGCGCTCACGGCTCGCCCGGGGTCTTCCGTCTGAAACAGAAAATCCCGGGGCTCTCTGACGGAATACTGCGCCACCAGACGAATGTTGAGCAGGTTCTGGTCTCCCGTAAGAAACTCCGACGAGACCGGTTGGACGCGGCCCAGTACATTGTCCGCAACGTCGCCGCCGACCACGGCGCGCCGCAACTGATGGACCTTCAGCTTGTAGACGGAATCCACCGGCCAAGGCAAGGCATAGTGGATTCCCGGCAGAACTCGCGGTGCAGTAACCGCTCCCAATCTTGTGACAACGGCCTGCTGGTCCGGAGCAACCACATAGATTCCGGAAAAAATCCACAGGCCAAACACCCAAGCCCAGAGTCGCAGCTTTCGGGGTCGAGGCGGTGACTCCTGAACAACTTCAGGCTGTTCCTGAATCTCGTATTGTGGAGCAACCAAGACGTTCATTTCGCGCCGGCCTCGCCCTTTGTTAGCACCTTCAGCAGCTGAGAGTCCGAGCTGAGGATGATCGTGGTTTTATCATCCAATACCTTCTTATACGACTCCAGGGTTCGAATCAGCTTGTAGAATTCTGGATTCTTCGAGTAAGCCTTTCCGTAAATCCGCGTCGCTTCTGCGTCGCCTTCGCCGCGAATCTTCTCGGCCTCCCTGTAAGCTGCGGAGAGAATTTCTTCCTTTTCACGCTCAGCATTGGCCCGTATCGTAAGCGCTTGCTCTTCGCCTTCGGCACGGTATTGCAACGCGATCCGTTCTCGCTCAGCACGCATGCGGGCGAAGACGCTTTGTTTGTTCTGCTCCGGGAGATTGAGCCGCTTGATGCGGACGTCAATCACGCGAATTCCATACTGCGCAACCGCCGCACGATCCGCATCCGAAGCTAGCAGGTCGAGCATGGATTGGACCTGCAGCTTGGTGTTGGCAGCAGAAACGAGTGAATCGAGATCCTGATTACCCAGCGCTGCGGAGAGACCGGACCAGATAATGTCGTGCAGTCGCATCTCGGCCGAGGAAGTGTCTCCCACGCTCTGAATGAAGCGTCCGGGATCCTCGATCCGCCAGGCCACATAATTCTCGATGACAAGGTTTTTCTTGTCGCGAGTCAGAAATTCCGAGGGGCGTGGATCGTAGATGCGCAGACGGCGGTCAAAGCGGAGCACGCTTTGAAATGGCCATTTCGCGTGCAGTCCTGCATCGGCGACCGTGCGGACAGGCCGTCCAAACTGAGTGACCAGAGCGAAATCCGTCTCACGCACGCAATAAAAGGAAAAATAGAGCAGCAGCGCTCCAAGTCCGGCTGCGGCTGCGAGATATTTGTTGTTGGTGGTCATGGTTGCATATCGCTTTCGTTATTCCGGAAGAGCGCGAAGTCCGGATGGTAATTCCACTCCGTCCTGCAGCAGTAGCAAATGGCGTTTATTCTTGCTTTTGTCGACAATCAGCTTCTTTTTCCCGGGCAAAACTTCTTCCATGGTTTCAAGGTACAGTCGGGATTCGGTTGCTTTGGCGGCGCCACGAAATGCCCATTCAGCCTCAGTGAAGCGGTCGGCGTCTCCTCCCGCCCGCGTCTTACGGCCGACACTGTAGGCATTGGCGTTCTGAATCATGGCGCCGGCATTTCCGCGCGCCAGCGCCAGTTGTTCGTTTCTGTATCCCTCCGCCTCGTTGATCAACCGATTCTTCTCTTCGAACGCGTCCGAGACCCGGCGAAACGCATCCACCACTTCGAGAGACGGATGTACATCTTCCAGCTTCACTTCGAGAACCTGCACACCGGCCACATACGAACTCAGTCTGCTTTGCAGTTTGGCTTTGGCCTGCGACTCAATGGCTCGGCGGTTGCCGGTAAGGACATCATCCAGAGAGGATGATGTGACCACTTGCTGTATCACAGACTCGGCGGCCGAGCGCACGGTCGTTTCGGCATCCAGTTGCCGAAGGAGGAAATCGTCGGGATGATCGGGAATGTAGTGAACCGTGGCGGTCAGTTCGATCATGTTCTGATCGCCGGTGAGCATCAGCGACTCTTCCGGAATCGCGCGGAATCGACCGCTGCGATGCTGAACATTCCATTCGTAGGCTCCGGGTTCAGCGTCTCGTCCAGTGCGATCCGAGCGGAACCCGATCTCAACTACTCTTACGCGATGAGCCTGAATTCGAGTCAACCGGTCGATCGGCCAGGGAAGCTCGTAGTGCAAGCCGGCCTGACGATACGGGGTCAGTTTGCGTCCAAATCGCTCCACCACGCCGCTTTCCTCCGGCCCCAAAGCATAGAAGCCGCTGAGCAAATAGGCTACGGCCAGGGCATAGAACAACGGCCGCCGAAATTTTGGCCACACGGCGATGAAGAAACCCGAAAGTGACTCAAATTCAAGGTTGGCAAATACTTGCTGAGTGCGTTCCAGTATTTGTAGGACCCGTAAGCGAGACAAACTCGCTTGCCAGATCCGCCGCAACCGTGACGACTCGGTTGCCGGCACGCGCAGCAGTCGCAGAGAATTCATCATTACCAGAAATGACGAAAGCTGGTGAGTGACCGCGGCGCCGACCGGCCCGATGACACCAGTGGCTGCAGAGATGACGGCGGCAGCATTCAGAATGCCTGCGAACAGGATGATGTTCTGCCAGGCGGTGCGCACCGCTCGCCGGCTCACCTTGAAGAAATCCGGCAGCTTTTCCAGGGTGTGCGGAAGATAAATAACGTCAGCGGCTTCGGCGGTGATGTCACTGGCTCCGGCGACGGCGATGCCGATGTTTGCAGTTGCCAGCGCGGCCGCATCGTTCAAACCGTCTCCGACCATGGCAGGATGCCGGCCGGATGACACGAGCGCCTGAATGCGCTCAGCTTTCTGACCCGGCAACAATTCTGCCTCAACCTGTGCGACGCCAACTTCGCGAGCAATGAAGTCAGCGGCGCGTTTCCGGTCACCCGTCAAAATGCGCAGATCTTCAAATCCCAAGTCGCGCAACGTGGTGAGGGCTTCACTGACACCCTGACGTACTTTGTCGCGAAATAAGATGGCACCCGCCAGATTCGGGCCGTCGGCCACGAGGACCGCGGTTGCTCCATCTTCGTCCGCTTGCTCGACAAGCGTCTCTGTTCCCGCAATTCCAGCTTGGGTGAGAAACTCCGCGTTTCCAGCACGAACTTCACGTCCATAGATCTGGCACACTGCTCCGAGTCCCGGGGACACCTTTGCCTCATGAACTTGCGCGATGGATAGCCGGCGCCGGCCAGCCTCAGCCATGATCGCGCGGGCCAGAGGATGTTTAGAAGCTCTCTCGGCCGCCGCGGCGAGTGACACAACGTCGTTCTCAGATCTCCCGACGGTAAGGATCCGCACGACCTCGGCCTTACCCTCAGTGATGGTTCCCGTTTTGTCAAAGACGATTGTGTCGGTTTTCGCCGCGCGCTCCAGCGCGGCCGCACCGCGAACGAGAATGCCTCGGCGTGCTAATCCTCCCATGGCCGCCACCATCGCGGTAGGAGTTGCCAGAATCAGCGCGCAGGGGCAGGCGACAATCAGCACCGCGACGGTTCGCAGCCACTCGCGCGTGAAGTAGAACGTCAGTCCGGCAGAGATCAAGAGCGCGGGCAGAAAATATTTTGCTGCTCGATCCGCCAGGCGCTCGACCGGCGACCGACGTTCCTGAGCTTCCTTTACGAGCTCAATCACCCGCGCCAGAGTCGTACTGGAGCCGGCGCGTGATACGCGGACTCGCAACAGCGCTTCATTGTTGAGAGTGCCGGAAAAGACCTCGTCGCCCGGTTTCTTCTCCTGAGGAACTGCTTCTCCTGTAATTGAGCTTTCATCGATCGTGGAGATTCCGTTCGTGATGACTCCATCGGCTGGAATCCGTTCTCCACTGCGCACGACGATGACATCACCTGGCGAGAGAAGCTCCGCTGCAATGGTTTCCTCGCATCCCTCCCGAAATACGGTAGCGGTTCGGGGCATCTCCTCGACGAAGCGCTCGATGGCGGCGGACGTCCGGCCGGCCGCGTAGGACTCCAGTCCTTCCCCGACCAACACGATGAACATCGCTTCGGCTGCGGCTAGATATTCACCTGTCGCCAGGGCAGCGGCAACTGCAACGCAGAGAGCGATGTCGGCAGAGATTCGCTTTTCCAGGATGGAGGAGAATGAGTTGTAAAAGGTCTTGTAACCGGCTAGTAGCGTGATGAAAACGGCGGTGTCGATCCCGAACAGAGTCTTGAAGACCCCCGACCAGTTCAGGAGAAGCAAGACTCCCACGAACCCCGCGTACGAGTAATAGATGATCCTTTGTCTCTGATCTTCGCTCATTGAGCCAGGCTCTTTCTAACTCTCGTTCACGTTTCCGCGGATGCCATCGGCCAGGCAAAGGCCGCGGCAATCGCTGGAGGCGCGGGGCGGAGTCGAACCGCCGATCAGAGCTTTGCAGGCTCATGCCTTACCGCTTGGCCACCGCGCCACGCTCGTTATCCGCCGAGTTGCGGCAGAAAACTTGTGACTCCAAACAGAAAAATCGATCCGACCACCACGCTATAAGCCGCCGTTGCACCAATGACGAAGCGAAGCACTGCGGGCCGGATTGCGCTCAGACCGAAGATGCCAACAGCGGAGGCGGTCATCAGCATATTCATCGCCAGTAAGCCGGCGAGAAATACCGAGAGCCCCAGAAGTCCACGGCCGATGCCGCCAAGATTGGCGGCTAACAAGAACAGCAGCAGCTGACTGGGAGTCTCGGCGCCCAGTCCGTGAATGTTGCCAATCAGGAATACGGACCCAGGGTTGTAGCTGGCGCTGCCAGGATCGGGCCGCTCCCTAGCAGTTGGGTCGAAGATCTGCCTGAACTTGCGACCCAGCCAATGCCAAGACCCGATCAACATCGCGGCCCGCGACTTTGGCAATGATGTCTTGTT
>JASHPH010000066.1 GCA_030038255.1 Candidatus Sulfotelmatobacter sp.
CTAGTGCGCGTGGGCATGGACGACTTTGCCTCCAAGCTGATCGGAAAAATTGAGAACATCGCGCTGCCGCAGCGCGGACGCTGGGTCCGGCAAGGACAGAAGATCTGGACGATCTTCCGCGAGGGTAAATCCGTTGACATGGTGTCGCCAATCGAAGGTACGGTCACGGATATTAACGAAGCAGTCGTGAAGGATCCGGAGTTGGCGCGCAAGGATCCCTACGGCGAAGGTTGGCTGCTGACGGTGCAGGCCCCCGATGCCAAGATCAACTTCCGCAACCTGCTCGGCGGTGCGCTGGCGCGGATGTGGACGGAAGACGCAGCGCTGCGGCTGCGCAAGAGAATGCCGGTTGCCATGGCAGCGGCCCTGGCGCAGGACGGCGGCGTGGCCGTGGATGACATCACCCAGCACCTGCCGGAATTGGACTGGGCCACGTTGACAAAGGAGTTCTTCCTGTCCTGAACAAGTTTCTGGAACGATGGAAATACCCCATCTAGCTGCAAGACCGCCCGGGAACCATCCCGGGCGGTCTTGTTTTTAGGAGGACTCACTCAGAGATGACAGTTTCGGGAGCGAGACGCGGAAAACTACGGAATATCCAGAAACCGAGAATGACAGCGGAAGTCAACATCAGCACGCGCAGATATTGCGCAGCGGGGAGGGCGGCGTCCCCGAGGGCCGTGCGCAGCAGCCCGAATGTGGCGCTTGAGGCGCACAGACCAAAATACAACCGCTCGGAGACGCACCGGGAAATCATAACCAGCCACGCCAAGATCGACGCGACGGTGATGTAGATCATCACGAGAACCAAGTCTGATGTTAGCGCGGAGCCACGAATGATCCCGTTCTTGGGGGCGGCGAAACCATGAAGTGCGATGCCCAGAAAGACCAGCGAGTGAATGAGCGCGATCAGCGCCCGCTTGCGATTGGTCAGGATGGCAAAGTTCTTCATGGTTGCCCTAAAAATTGCTCCTTAGAGTTTCGCTTTTTCAGAGCGGCTGGCGTCGTGACTACTCGCACGAGGCGTGGTGATTCAGATCACAATTGCGCTGCGGCCAGTCGGGGCGGCCAGCCGTTACGCGGCGGTGGTATCCGCGTTGCCCGGGTGGTACCATCCCGGCCTATGAATAGCAGAAACATTGCTTTGTTGTTTGGCGGTTTCCTTCTGTTTTCTGGATTGGCGGTTTCAGGCGCTGCGCAGTCCCAGCCGGCGCATCCCATCGTGCTGCACGCGGCGCGGCTTCTGGATGTGAAGAGTGGACGCGAGCTCAAGCCGGGAGAAGTTCTCGTGGAAGGAGAACGCATCGTCGAAGTTGGCTCCGCGGTGAAGCGTCCAGCCGGGGCCGAGGTCATTGACCTTGGCGATCGTACTCTGCTTCCCGGACTGATCGACGCCCACATTCATCTTTTTCTGCATCCCGGAGCGGAGGATTTGCAGACGGTGCAGGAATCGGTGCCGCAGCGCACGATCATGGCAACGCTGGCCGCGCGCGACGACCTGATGGCGGGTTTTACCGCCGAGCGCGATATGGGAACGGAAGGTGCGGGATCGGCCGATACGGCGGTCCGGAATGCGATCAACCAGGGATTGATTCCCGGCCCGCGGCTGCGCATCAGTGGGAATGCGATCAACATTCTTGGCGGGCACGAGGACGCGATCGGCTACAACCCGGCGCAGCATGTTTTGCCGAACGCGGATTATGCCAACAACGCCGACGAGCTTGTGGCCGTCATGCGCCAGCAATTCAAGGAGGGAGCGGATTTCATCAAGATCTATGAGACGGGAACGGACCGTGTAAAAGACGGAAAACTATCTACTCCTTACCAATACACCGAAGCGCAGCTGGAAGCTGCGGTGAAAGAAGCGGCGCGGTTGGGAAAACGCGTGGCCGTGCACGCCACCGGTGAACCGGGAACTCTCTATGCGGCGCAAGCCGGAGTGGCTTCGATTGATCACGCCGATCAACTTAGCGACGAAACCGTGCGCCTGATGAAAGAGAAACAGATTTTTGCCGTGCCGACGTTCACGATCTTCGAATATTTTGCCGAACATGCGGTGACTCCGCAGCAGGCTGCGCGTGAGCATGAAATGCTCGACGTGAAGGCCGCGGAGTTCAAGAAACAGGTTGCTGCCGGAGTGCCAATGGCGGTGGGGTCGGACGTTGGCCCTTTCCCTCACGGCATGCAGGCGCGCGAGTTCGTGCTGATGGTCAAGTATGGGATGTCTCCGCTGGCGGTGCTGCAGGCGGACCTGCTGAACGGCGCGCAACTGTTGGGATGGGACCGTCAGATCGGAGCGCTCGAGCCAGGGTACTTTGCCGATGTGATCGCGGTGGAAGGCGATCCGCTCGGGGACATCTCTACGCTCGAGAAGGTGAGCTTTGTAATGAAAGGCGGCGTGGTTTACAAGAGATGAATGGTGAGGCCCGGGATCTTGAACCACTTCTCCCCGCGGAGCGTTCCTTTCTGGCGCGCTGGGGGCCGTTGTGTTCCTGCCTGCTACTCGCTGCGATCACGCTTGCCGCGCTAATTCCTTTTTCCGACAAGGCCTTCCACATCGACGACACCCTGTTTCTCTTCGCCGCAAAGCAGATCGTGAAACATCCGCTTGATCCTTACGGATTTCAGCTCGTTTGGAACACAACGCTTCAACCCATGTCTCGCGTTACCGAGAATCCGCCCCTGGCTTGCTACTACGCGGCATTCGTTGGCAGTCTGGCAGGCTGGTCCGAGCGTGCACTGCATCTGGCGTTCATGGTTCCGGCGCTGGCGCTCGTGTTTGGGACGTATCGTCTGGCCCGGCGATGCACTCAATTTCCTTTGCTTGCCGCTCTGGTTGCGCTGTTTACGCCGGGCATTCTGGTTTCAGCGACCGGCATCATGTGCGACACCATGATGGTGGCTCTGTGGGTTTGAGCTGTGGTTCTTTGGGTGGAAGGCCTGGAGCCGCTGAACAAAGCATACCTGCTGTCGGCAAGTGTTCTGATCGCTGCGAGTGCGTTGACCAAGTACTTCGGGGTGGCATTAATTCCACTGCTGGTCGCATATTCCCTGATCCGGCTCCGTCGACTCGGATGGTGGGCAGCTTTCCTTCTGATCCCGATCGTCGCTCTGATTGGGTATGAAGTGTGGACGGCCGCGCTTTACGGAAAGGGCTTGATCGCGGCGGCCATGAAGTTTTCCCGGCAGCAGCATCGATATCAGCAGGGCTCTGCGGTCGCCAGTGTGCTTGAGAGCTTGAGCTTCGCGGGGGGCTGTACGATTTCAGCGTTTCTGTTGATGCCTGTTCTTTGGAGGCGCAGGCAGATTATGTCATGGACGCTCTTTAGCGGTTTGGCGGCGCTGGCTTTGACGTTCAACTGGGTTAATCCTGGGCCTAGAGCCGATGGGACGGTGGCGGTTGAGTCCGTGCGGCTGCATTGGCCGCTGATTTCGGCTCAACTGCTTTGTTGCATTCTCTCCGGCGTGTCGATTCTGGCGCTGGCGATTACGGAGGTTTGGAAGCATAGGGAGAATGCCGAATCCTGGTTGCTGGCGCTGTGGGTGCTTGGCACCTGGTTCTTTGCCGGATTTGTGAATTGGACGGTGAATGCGCGCTCCGTGCTGCCCCTGATTCCGCCCGCGGCAATCCTGATCCTTCGGCGTCTTGAGAGGAACAAGGGATTTCTAGCGACGGATGGGTTTCCTGTGGCAGGAAAAACAGCGGCACTTGCGGCGGCCGGGTTGTCTCTCGCCGCGCTGGTTTCTTTTCTGGTGGCCACATCCGACGCGGCCTGGGCGGACTCCATGCGTGAGGCAGCGAATCGGATTTACCAAGACACGCGGGCGGAACGTGGCACCGTGTATTTCGCCGGGCATTGGGGGTTTCAGTATTACATGCAGGCTTTGGGGTTCATACCGGCGGACGAACTGAATACCAATTTCGCGCCCAGCGATGCGCTGGTTGTGCCATCGAATAACAACCAGGTCATAGATCTCTCGAAACGGTATGACTTGGTCGCTCTAGAGAGTGTGGAGTTGTTGAAAGGGGCTCACGCCGTAACCATGTGTTCGAGGTTGGGCGCGGGTTTTTATTCGTCAACTTGGGGGCCCCTTCCGTTTGCCTTTGGCCCAGTGCCTTCGGAGAAGTACGACCTCTTTCGTTTGGCACCGAAACGGGCCAGCGGCGCGCCATCCGAATGATCGCTTCTACTTGCCTGCAATCCCAAGGCACGCCTTGCGATTCATGGCCTGCAGGTGTTCGTCAGCGAATCGTGCACATGATGAAAATTCCTGGCTCAGGACCTGCAGAAGAATGCACAGTAACTCGCCTTTCTAATGAGAACGCGGGGTGAAGACTCTGATTCTGAATCGCTTCCCGCGATTTTAGTGCAATCTCCGTGGCGGGTTGATTGCCCCTTCTCGAGTGCTCGACCGAACTCGGCGAGCACTTATGAATTGCTGTGTAGCGCGCCGCTTCGTATTGGTCGTTACCATCGTAATCACTGTGAGCGTTGTGCGCCCCTCCAGCGTGTTGGCTCAGGGGCCTTTGCCGGACGCGCCCATGCCATCCCTTGAGTTCGCACCCGTGGTCGCGAATCCAGTCGCTCCTACCCCGTCCATCGACCACTTCGGCGAGCACCACTTCTGGGACACGCAGAACATCGCTCTATTCGCAGCAGTGGTTGCGAGCAGCGGCGCTGATTTTGCGGTCACACGCTCCAACCTGCAGAGTGGCGGGAAAGAATTGAATCCCGTTGTGCGGCTGTTCGGACGCTCGACGCCGGGATTGGCGGTCAACTTCTGCGGGGAGACCATAGGAGTGATCGGCGTCAGCTACTTCTTCCACAAGACCGGACATCACAAGCTGGAGCGCATTGTGTCCACGGTGAACATCGGGATTTCTGTCGGCGCGGCGAGTTACGGCATGACCCACCGATAGGAGCAGACGGCGTTCCGGTTGTCTTCACGAGAGCCTTCTTCTAATTCCGACGCGCACTCCTGGGGACGGGTAAGCTTTTGTACAATAACGGACATCTGTTCCGAGCGTGATTTATGCCACATTTTTTCTCCTTGATGCGGGAAGACGTCGGCAACGTGATGGAGCATGATCCCGCAGCCAAGTCGCGCCTCGAAGTATTTCTGTGCTACTCCGGGCTGCATGCGGTGTGGTTCTACCGCGTAAATCACTGGTTGTGGAACCACCGATTTTTTCTGCTGGGGCGATGGTTCTCGCAGATCGCCCGATTTCTCACTGGAATCGAGATTCATCCCGGCGCGAAGATCGGACGGCGGCTGTTTATTGATCACGGCATGGGCGTGGTGATTGGCGAGACCGCGATCGTTGGCGATGACGTGACCCTGTATCAGAGCGTGACGCTGGGCGGTACGGGCAAAGAGCATGGAAAGCGCCATCCGACGCTCGAAGACAATGTCGTGGTCGGCGGCGGAGCAAAAATTCTGGGAAATATTACAGTCGGGAAGAACAGCCGGATTGGTGCCGGTTCCGTCGTGTTGCGCAATGTGCCGGAACATTCCACCGTGGTGGGCGTGCCCGGGCACATCATTTTCCGCGAAGGCCAGCGCGTGGTGATCACCGATCCGAAGCAGATCAACGATCCGCTATCGGAAGCGCTGGCTGCAGTCGTGACAGAAGTGAACAAGTTACGCCAGCGCGTGCAGCAACTTGAGGGCACGGAGACGCGAGGTGAGCCGCTCTCCGCTTCGCTGCAACGGATCATGGAAGACATCGACTACCAGATCTGATGGTTCCTATCGTCTCTGTCGTTCCTATCGTCTCTGTCGTTCCTATCGCTTCTATCGTTTTCCATCGTTCCTGTCGTTCTACAGCTCACCCTTCTTCATTTGCTGCATCGCATAGTCGCAGACCACCGGTCGAATAAGTCTGTCATGCTACGTACTACCGGAACGAGCGTGGGACCGCGCGTGGTACGTCGACTGGAAGCGAGCAGACAGACAATTGCAGTCCTACTTTGCAGAGGCTTTGCGGCGCGCTTCTTCGCAGGCTTGCACCGGGTCGCGTCCGGTGACTTCTTTGTACCAGGCGGGATGGAACGTCCACGCCCAGGCTTCACTGACCGCGCCGCGGATCATCGACTGAACCGTGCCGGGCTCGCCGAAGGTGCTGAGGTAGATGTGGATGAAAATTCCGCCCAGCATGATGAGAGCCGAGATATCGTGCAGAACGTAGCTGACCGCGACCGCCCAGCGGCCAAACACGCGCGCGCCAAACCACAAAATCATTCCGGTAATCAGGTAAACCACGCAGCCGCCAACGATCTCCCAGAACTGCACCTTCTGGCCGCCATTGAAAAATCCGGTATCGGGCGAGTCGATTTTTTCCTGGCCGCCGACGATCTTCTTGAGATTGAGCATCCACTTCGTGTCGGCCGCGGTCCACGTCATAGCCTTGATCCAGTTCAGCGCCTGCAGTCCGAAGAAGATCACAAATCCCAGGCCGAACCAGGGATGCATCTCGCGGGCGAGCGGGCCGCCGCCAAAGAAGGGAGTGAACCAGCGGAACAGCCACGGCAGATAAATGGCGAAACCGGTGAACAGCGCGAGGAAGAAGAAGAGCGCGACCATCCAGTGCAGGAAGCGCGTGTAGGCGCGGTGCCGCAGCAGCTCGCCTTCGTACACCTCGGTTTGGCCGATCTGCCCGAAGGCGCCGCGCGCCTTGTCGTCAAAGCGATCGATCGCGGTCGACATCAGCCCTCCCTCTCTTTAATTGGAGGTTCCGGTTGCGGCCGGCGCGGCCCCACCGTCACGTAATGCAGCAGAACTCCCAGCAGGCCGAACAGGGCGAACGTCCCAAGAACCGGCTTGAACAGCCACTTCCAGACGGTATAGCTCCATGGAATGACAGGATGTTTAGGAAGGCCGCCGTACCGCTCGGGATTTTCTGCATCATGCAGAACGTAGACCACGTGCGTGCCGCCGATGGACTGCGGATCGTAGACGCCTGCTTTCTCGAATCCGAAATTCTCGCGGAGCTGCTTCGCCCGCTCTTCGGCGATGAATTTCATATCGTCCTTGCTGCCGAATTTCAGACAGCCCGTCGGACATGCCTTGATGCAGGCCGGCTCCAGGCCTTGACCCACTCGGTCGGAGCACAGCGTGCACTTGTAAACCTTCTTCGTCGCGGGATTGAATTTCGGGATGTCGTACGGGCATCCCGAAACGCAGAATTCACAGCCGATGCAATTTTCCTGCTGGAAGTCGACGATGCCGTTGGCGTACTGCACGATGGCGCCGTCGGCTGGGCAGGCGTGCAGGCAGCCGGGATCGGCGCAGTGCATGCACTGATCCTTGCGCATGAGCCATTGCACGGTGCCATCTTCCCGCTGGTGCTCGTTGAATTTGATGAGGTTCCAGAAGTGGTAGCTGGTCGACGGCATCGTCTGGTAGGTGTTGTCGAAGGTGGTGGGCGTGAACGGCATGTCGTTCCACTCCACGCACGCCACTTCGCAGGCCTTGCAGCCGATGCAGATGGTGGTGTCGATCAGCTTGCAGACTTCGTAGTTGCGCTGCATGTCGAAGCCAGCGGCAGGCCCGGAGTGGCCCGAGATCTGCTTGATCTGAAGTGTCTTGCGATCGCTCATGATTTTGGGTGGCGCAGCCCTTTAGGGCTGCGTCAAGCCTCACTATTTACGCGGCTTCAGCCGCTGAGGTCATACCCCTTTGAAACCGTGAAACCTTGAAACCCTCACCTACACTTTCTCGATCTTCACCAAAAATCCCTTGAACTCGGGCGTGTACGCATTCGGATCGATCACCGTCGGAGTCAGCTGATTAGTCAGCGTCTTCGCCGTCTTGTCTTCGTCTTCGGCGATGCCGCGGAACCCCCAGTGAATGGGGATTCCGATCTGAAACGTCTCTTTGCCGTCGATCTTCATCGGCCGGATGCGGCGCGTGACCATTGCTTTCGCAATGTAGTGGCTCCGAGCACTGGTAACTTTTACTTTCTCTCCGCCCCGAATGCCCATGCGGTCGGCCAGTTCCGCCGGCACTTCCACGAACGGCTCCGGCACGAGCTGCACGTTCATGGGATTGTTCTTGGTCCAGTAGTGATAGTGCTCGGTCAGGCGATACGTGGTGCAGATGACGTTGTAGCCCTGGTCGACGGTGCCGTACTTGTCCGCGTCCGTCTTGTATTTCTTCACTACCGGATTGTTTGACTGATTCGGATGGAGCACATTCACGATGGGGCTTTCGATCGGCTCGTAGAATTCGGGGAACGGACCATCCGCCATTCCGCCGAGCGGCACAAACAGTCGGCCGACGCCCTCGGGAGTCATGATGAACGGGCCCATGTGATCTTTCGGCGGTGAATCCGCTTTGAAATCGGGGACGTCGTTGCCCACCCACGACTGCTTGGCCTCGTCCCACCAGACCTGGCGACGCGAGGGATCCCACGGCTTGCCGTTCAGATCGCACGACGCGCGGTTGTACAGCACGCGGCGGTTCGCCGGCCACGACCACGCCCAATTGGGATAGATTCCCAGCCCTGATGGATCCTCGGTTCCGCGGCGCTGTGTCATCGCGCCAGCCTCCGTCCACGACCCGGAATAGATCCAGTTGCCACACATGGTCGTGCCATCGTCCTTCAGCCAGGCGAAGCCGGGAAGCTGCTGACCGGCTTTGATCGTGACATTTGTCTTCGGGTCGGTCAGATCTGCGAGCGCTTTCCCGTTCAACTCTTTCGCCACCTCCGACAACGACGGGTTGTACGGGTTCGTGTAAGCGAACAAAAGATTCAGAATCGGATCAGGAAATTTTCCGCCCTCCTTCTGATACAGCTCGCGAACTTTCAAAAAGACCGTCGCCAGAATTTCCTGATCCAGCCGCGCCTGACCCGGCGGCGGCAGGGCTACGTTTTTCCACTGCAGCCAGCGGGCGGAATTTACAAACGTGCCGTCTTTTTCGGCAAAACCCGCGCCCGGCAGGCGATACACAGTCGTGTTGATCTTCTTCATCTCGTCAGTGGGGATGCCGGGAGCGCGCCAGAATTCGCTGGTCTCGTCCGGATAGATCTCGCACACTACCAGCCAGTCGGCCTTTTTCAGCGCGTCGATATTCTTCTGCGAATCCGGACCGATCATCACGCCGTTCATGCCGAAGGCGAACAGGCCTTTGACCTTGCCCTCGTACATGTCGTTCCAGATGTTCACCCATGAGTAGTTGCGGTCGACCTTGGGCAGATAGTGATAGGCCCAGTCGTTTTCTTTGGTCGCGGCAGCGCCGTACAGGGTCTTCAACAACGACACTACGAACTTCGGCGTGTTCGCCCAGTAGTTGAACGAATCCCAAGGATCGGGCTTAGCCGAAGTGGGAGTGATGCGCTTCAGGTACGCTGCGAGATCGGTATCGGCGGGAGTTGGCACCTTGAGATATCCCGGGAGGTTATCGAAGATGCCGGCCATATCCGTCGCGCCCTGAATGTTTGAATGCCCGCGCAGCGCGTTGACGCCGCCACCGGCACGGCCCACGTTGCCCAGCAGCAATTGCAGCATGGCCGCAGTGCGAATGATCTGCGTCCCGAAGCTGTGCTGCGTCCATCCGACGGCGTAAATGATGGTGGCGACCTTTTTCATGTCGCCGTCTTTGCGGACGGACGTAAACATGTCCGCGGCCTTGAGGAATTGGTCTTTCGGAATTCCTGTGATGCGCTCAACCATCTCGGGCGTGTATCGCTCGTATTGTTTCTTGAGCAGCTGGAACACGCAGCGCGGATGCTGGAGCGAAAGGTCAAACGCTGTCTTTCCCGGCAGCGCCGGCGCGGGAGGAGCAGGTGGAGCTGCGCCTTTCGCCGCGGGAGGCGGCGCAAGCTGTTCGTACTGCTTGGCCGGCGTTGGTTCCACCGGCTTTCCGGTCAGATCTCCGCCTTCTTCATAGTTCCAGGTCGACTTGTCGTAGGTCTTCTTTTCCGGGTCGAAGCCTGAATACAATCCGTCGTCCGGAAGCTTGAACTTGTCCTTAATGATGAGGGCCGCGTTCGTGTAGTTGACCAGATAGTCGTGCGCGATGCGATTGTTCTCGATGGCGTAGTGGATCAGCCCGCCGAGGAACGCAATGTCAGAGCCGGCGCGGATCTGCAGAAAAAGATCGGCGGTGGCAGCAGTCCGCGTCAGGCGCGGATCGACCACGATGGTTTTCGCGTTGCGATGGAGCTTGGCCTCGATCGGCCACTTGAAGCCACAAGGATGGTTCTCGGCTGGATTCCCACCCATGATCAACATCATGTCGGTGTTCTTGATGTCGATCCAGCCGTTGGTCATCGCCCCGCGTCCGAATGTTGGCCCCAAACTGGAGACCGTGGGGCCGTGTCAAACCCGGGCCTGGTTTTCCAGGTAGCAGACCCCCAGGCTGCGCATGGTCTTGACGACCAGATAATTGAACTCGTTGGTGTCGGTGCATCCGCCGGTGAAGGCGATGGTCTCGCAGCGGTTTACGGTTTTGCCTGAGGCGTCCTTCTCGATGAAGCTGTCGTCGCGCGTCTTCTTCACCTTTTGCGCGATCTCGGCGTAGGCCTGCTCCCACGAAATGTCTTCCCAATCCGTGCCGCCGGGCCGCCGCACCTGCGGCTTGAGCAG
>JASHPH010000067.1 GCA_030038255.1 Candidatus Sulfotelmatobacter sp.
GCCTGCATCTGCTTGGTTCAACCGCCGGTGAATGCGAACACATAGAAGGCCAGCACGACATTCTTCTTGCCGCGGAAGTCGCTAAGCTTCACATCCTTGCGGTCGTTGCCGTCAAAGTATTTCAATGTGAAATCCGGCGCCATGTCGCCCACCTTGGGCATGGCGACCTCTTGCGCGAAAAGGCCGGCAGACGCCACCAGCAATAATGCCGTCGCCAGAACCGTTGAGCGTGTACTCTGCATGAAACTCCCCCCATTGGAGTACCGTCAGAATATCCCTGCGGAGCTTGCGCCGTAAACCCGGGTCGGTAAGCCTGCGCGTTAAAACAAGAACTCATAAACCCGGAAGTGCTGGTCCGGTGTGATCTTACGCATTGCCTAAGCCTGTGAGAAAACAGTACAGTTTGGTTCGGGGCCGGTCGGGCACATCAAGTCGGGCTCCCGCCAACAGACGCAGCATCCAATATTCGAACGCGATGAGTCTCACCACCCTGAATGACGTCTTCTTTACGGCGGTCGAACGCAATCTTGACCGCCTCATGCTGTACCGCGAGAACGGGAAGTGGCTTCCCATTTCTTCGCGCGAGTTTGGCGTCAGCGTGGCGCGCATTGTGCGCGCGCTCTACACCTGGGGGATCCGCGGCGGCGATCGCATCGCCATTCTGAGTGAAAACCGCCCGGAATGGCCGATGGCCGACATGGCCAGCCTGTTGCTGGGCGCAGTCACGGTCCCGCTGTACACAACTCTCACAGCGGAGCAAATTGCATTCCTGCTACGCGATTCTGGATCGCGCGTCGTCTTCGTGTCTTCGGACCAGCACCTGCACAAGATTCTCTCAATCCTGCCGCAGATTCCGATCGAACGAATTGTGGTCATGGATCCGGTGGAGTTCACCGGCGACCTAGCTCCATATGCCGGCCACTGCGTCACCATGAACCAGATCATGCTTCAGGGCCCGATGGATCTTGGCCGCGAACTGGAAGCCCAGGCGCGGTCGATCATTCCGGATGACCTGGCCACCATCGTCTACACCTCGGGCACGACTGGCACGTCAAAGGGCGCCATGCTGACGCACGGCAACATCGCTTCAAACATCTCCTGCTCCATGCTGGGCTTCGATATGAAGCCGGGGTTGGTGAGTGTCTCGTTTCTTCCACTCTGCCACATTACGGCACGGCACGTGGACTTCGCGCTGCTTTACCACGGCGTGACGCTCGCTTACTGCCCGTTCATCGATCGTCTGCCGCAAGCGCTGCAGGAAGTGCGCCCGTCGCTGTTTGTGGCTGTGCCGCGCGTCTACGAAAAAATCTATGCCCAGGCGGAGCTGAAGGCGAAGGGATTTCCCAAGAGCGCAATCTTTGATTGGGCCCTTAAGGTAGGACGCCGCACGAAGCCCGAAATCCTTGCCGGGAAAACTCCCTCGTCGCCAAGCTGGAAGCTGGCCAACAAACTCGTGTTTTCAAAGATTCGCGAGGGCATGGGCGGACGGGTCGAGACATTCATTTCCGGCGGCGCGCCGCTCGGCCGCGAACTGGCTGAGTGGTATGCGACTGTCGGAATTCGCATTCATGAGGGCTACGGGCTCACCGAGACCTCGCCCGTCATCGCGGTGAATACGCCCGTGAACCACCGCATCGGCACGGTGGGAAAAATTCTGCCCAATCTTGAAGTCCGCATCGCCGAGGATGGCGAGATTCTCGTGCGCGGACCGTCTGTGTTCAAGGGATATTGGAACCGGCCGGAAGAAACACATGCGGCATTGGTGGATGGCTGGTTCAAGACCGGTGACATCGGCAATGTCGATGCCGACGGCTATCTCTCGGTCACGGACCGCAAGAAAGATCTGATCAAGACTTCGGGCGGGAAGTTTATCGCTCCGCAGCCGATCGAGAACGCGCTCAAGCTGAACGCCTTCATCGGCGTCGCAGCCATTCTCGGCGAAAAGCGCAAATTTCCCGCGGTCATGATCTCACCCAACTTTGTCATGTTGGAAGAATGGGCACGGGCGAACAGCGTGGCATTTTCCTCGCGGGCTGAACTCGTGGGCCACGCGAAGGTGCAGGCGCTCTATGAGGAGATCATCGAGGGCATCAATCAGAATCTGGCGCGTTTTGAAAAGCTGAAGCGCGTGCTGCTTGTCGCTGAAGAATTCACCGCCGAAAACGGCGTGCTAACACCAACTCTCAAACTGCGACGCCGCGTGGTCGAAGAGCGCTACCGTCATCAGATTGACGAGCTGTACGCGCAGGCAGAAGCGGCGACCGTGCAGTAAATTCATTACAATATGGCTATGACGGACTCATTGATCATTGCTGGACGGTCCTTCCGCTCCCGGCTAATCGTTGGCACGGGGAAATACAAATCCTTCCAGGAAACGGCGCGCGCGCTCGAAGCCAGTGGCGCGGAGATGGTCACGGTCGCCGTGCGCCGCGTCAATCTCGATCGCAGCGTGCTCGGCCAGAAGAAGGAATCGCTGCTCGACTACATCGATCCCAAGAAGTATTTTCTGCTGCCCAACACTGCCGGCTGCTACACCGCGGATGAGGCGATCCGCGCGGCCCGGCTGGGCCGCGAAGTCGGCTTGTCGGATTGGGTGAAGCTCGAAGTGATCGGCGACCAGGCCACACTTTATCCCGATGTGCAGGCAACGCTCGAAGCCACGCGTGTGCTGGTGAAGGAAGGCTTCACGGTGCTGCCCTACACGTCGGACGATATTGTGTTTGCCAAGCGTCTGATCGACGCGGGTGCTGCGACCGTCATGCCGCTGGGCGCGCCCATTGGCAGCGGCATGGGAATTCAGAATCAGGCCAACATTCGTATCCTGCGCGAGATGATCACCGGCGTGCCGCTGATTGTGGACGCAGGCGTGGGCACGGCTTCTGACGCAACCGTTGCCATGGAACTTGGCGCCGACGCGGTGCTGATGAACACGGGCATCGCCAACGCACAGGATCCGATTTTGATGGCAGAAGCGATGCGCAACGCGGTGCTGGCTGGACGGCAGGCGTATCTCGCCGGCCGCATGGCGAAAAAGTTGTATGCGACCGCGAGTTCGCCGCTGGAAGGCGTAGTGCGGTAGCAGCAAGAGAATACTCTAGAAAGAAACGGGCGGCCCACAGGCCGCCCTTCGTTCATTGGAGCCTCAGTCCAGTGTGGCTCACAGCATCTTCACACTTCCAATTTTTATGGAATCGTTGGTGACGGTGCCGGTCACCGCGACGTGATGGCCCTCATGCCCCTTGAGGGCGTCCGGGTTCTGTACCTGTAGGATCTTATTGTCGCCATCGGTGACGATGACCAGTTTGGCGCCAGCAGTGAGGCACTTCTTGGTGCAGGCTTCAGCCGCGGCGTTGGCGCCTTTGGCGCCGCATTTGTCGTCGACAGCCCATCCATTTACGGTGGTGCTCTTTCCCATGTCGTCGAACGCGGCGGCCGAGAGAGCGAAAACGAAACTCGCAGCAAGACAAATCAGCAGCACTTTTTTCATCGCTGGTTTTCTCCTTTTCAATTTCTGATTGCGGCCCCACGCCGCAAGCGTTACGTGCGTCGAAGATAGATTCCCCGCAGGGAACCGGGAATCCGTGTCCGATGTTGAAATGGCAGCGTGAACTATATCACAGCGGAGCAGCGCAATTGTCAGAGAGCGCTCTCGCGGGAAAAAGTCGAAGGTTATTTCTGCGCGGAACGATTCGCCGGCGGCGCGGGTTTGGCCGGAGCGGGCGCAACGTAGACGTATTCTCCCGGCCGGGCGTATCCGAGTTGCTCGCGCGCTTCTTTTTCAATGGCCTTTTCGTCGCTCTTCAAGCCCTGGATTTGCTGCGTGCGACGGTCGTTTTCCTGTTGCACGCGGTCGATCTGTTTTTTCAGGGCCTCGTACTCGGCGCGCTTCTGCCGGTACACGACCATTCCATTCGCGCCGAACATGACGTGGACGAACACCGTCCCGGCCAGCACGACGACCACAACCGTCGCGATGCGACGGCGCAAAGTGTAGACGCGCGCGAGCAGCGGACGCGCCCGCTCGATCCACAAAGCGGCGAACGCTTCCGCTTGCGGAGCACGCTCGACCACCGCACGAAGGCTGTCCTCCGGACTAGGCAAGCGGGCGATTCTGAATGAGGATTTCACAGATTACGTTAGCGCGTTCCTTCTGCAAAATGCTTCTTATTCGAAAATCCAGTGCTTAGCCGCGGTGCTCAGCTTCTCCAAACCCTTTTCGCTGCGCGCTTCCGAGTACACGCGCACCACGGGTTCGGTGCCCGACAGCCGGTAGCAGACCCACGAACCGTCGCTAAACACCAGCTTCAAGCCGTCGGTGCGGACGACCTGGTCGACCGTGTGCCCGCGGAACTCCTTCGGATCAACCCGCAGCTTTTCAGTGAACTTCTGCTTCACCTCGGGCGTCAAGCGGAAGTTCTCGCGCCTGGGAAAATAGGAACCAACTTGGTTACACACCGCCTTTAGCTGCTCTCCCAGCGACTTGCCGCGCCGCGCTACGGCCTCGCAGCACAAAAGCCCCGCCAGCACTCCGTCTTTTTCCGGCACGTGATGGCGGATGGAGAGCCCGGCGCTTTCCTCGCCGCCGATGGCGATCTTGTCCTGCATGATCAGTTCGCCGATGTACTTGAAGCCGACTGGGGTCTCGTGCAACTCCACACTGTGGTGGTGGGCCAAGGCATTGATGAGGTTCGTGGTTGCAACCGACTTCGCCACGCCATTTTTCCAACCGCGGCTTTCGACGAGATAGTCGAAGAGAAGCGCGATGACGTAATTCGGCTGCAGGAAGGTTCCGTCAGCGTCGACAATGCCGAAGCGGTCGGCGTCGCCGTCGGTGGCAATCCCGATCTGCGCTCCCGTCTCGCGCATTTTCTTGCGCAAGTCCTCGAGCAGGCGATCGTCGGGTTCAGGCGCGTGGCCGCCGAACAGGACATCGCGGTAATCATGGACCGTAGTCACCTTGATGCCCGCGCTGCGCAGCAGGTCGTCGGAGTATCCGCGCGCCGCACCCCACATGGGATCGAATGCCACACGCACGTTGGACTTGCGAATGGCCTCGAGATCAACGATTTCGCCGAGGCGCTTGAGATAAGCAGGCTTCGGGTCGAGGGTTTGCTTCGGTGCCGTTTTGTTGCCGCTCGCAGTTGGTGTCATTGCAGAATCACCGGCCAGAATTTCTGCTTCGATTTTCTTCGTGACTTCGGGCAGGGCCGGGCAGCCGTCGGGCGTGGAAAATTTGATGCCGTTGTATTCGGGTGGATTGTGCGACGCGGTGAAGTTGATAACACCGTCGGCTTCGTTCTGAATCACGGCGTAAGCAAATGCGGGCGTGGGCGCAGGCTCCGCCACAATCAGAGGCGTGATTCCCTGCGCCGCCAGAATGTCGGCGGCCATGGAGCAGAAAGTTTCACCCAGAAACCGCGGGTCGCGGCCGACAATCACCCGCGCGCCCTGCGCCTTCTGCGAGGCTACGTAGCGGGCGATGCCACCGACCGCGCGCCGAACGTTGGCAAATGTGAAATCCTCGGCCATCACCGCGCGCCAACCCGATGTGCCAAACTTGATCTGCGTTAGCATGAATACCTCATGATTCGACCGATTTCGTCTCGGCTCGAGGAACAGACGAAGGAAAGTAACGGCTGATTTTATATGACTGACAAACGAATCGTCCTCTCCACTGCGGGTTCAGAAGAAGAAGCGAAAAAGATCGCAAACCACCTGGTTGAGTCGCGGCTCGCCGCTTGCGTGAACATTGTGCCGCAGATCGAGTCTGTCTACCGCTGGGAAGGTAAGGTGGAGTCGGGCCGGGAGTGGTTGCTCATCATCAAGACGAGCGCGGAGTTATTTCCTGCAGTCCGCGATGCCATTCGCGAACTGCATTCCTATGAATTGCCGGAGTGCATCGCGATCAATATTGAAGACGGCAGCAGCGAGTACTTGGACTGGCTGGCAGACTCGTTGCGGCAGGATTCGTAGAATGGATCAGGCGTTCATTCAGGGACTCGCCCGCGCAGGTTGAGGCGCCAGTAATCAAGGGAGAAGGGAGGGTCATCCGAGCCAGCTTGTTCGTTCAATGCCGTCATGAACTGGGCTCGAAGTTCTTCCGAAGGAAGATTCTCCAGGTGACGGCGCAGAATAATGTTGCGGACGAATTCGTTGTACTGCTCGGCGTTGTCGAGGATCGTCATCGCCGGCTCGATTGAGGTCTCCACCGCGACGAACCCCTCGCGGCGCAAGCTCTCGGCTGCGTCGGCCGCATTCTGGTAGAGCCAGGGCTCCTGGAATCCGGCAAAGAACTGATGGAACGGAGGCGTCGCGGCCAGAGCGTCGGCGCGCTCGCGTAACCGCTTCAGGTTTGGACCGCCTCCGCATTGCGCTTCCAGCCAGCCTCCTGGAACCAGCGCGTAGCGCAGACTGGCGAACAACCGGTCGTGGTCGAGCACCCAGTGAAACGCGGCGGTGCTTACGATGCCGTCGAATGCGCGTTCGAACGGCAGGTGCAGAAGATCGCACGCAACGAGTCGCACCTGACACCCATACTTCGACAAATGCTCGCTCGCGGAGCGCAGCATGTTCTCGGATAGATCCACTGCAATCACTCGTCCGCGAGGCAAGGATTCGAGCAGATCAGCGGTCAGGCGGCCGGTGCCACATCCTGCGTCGAGGACGAGTTCGTCGCCCCGCAGACGCAGCCGGGAAAGAACCTTTTTGCCCCAGCTGACCTGAGGCGCAGACAGGCGATGGTAGACGGCGGAATTCCACTCGCGATGTCGTGAGTCAGTCACAACGGGTGTAACTCTGGAAGCAGGCTCCGGGATGCAGGCTAAATCGCGCTCAATCCCTGATCGAGATCGGCGAGAATATCGTCGACGTCCTCGATGCCGACCGAAATTCGCACCATGCCGTCGGTGATGCCGATCGCCTTGCGGCCTTTTTCGCCGAGCGCAGCGTGAGTCATGGTCGCCGGATGCGAAATCAGCGTTTCGACTCCGCCGAGCGACTCGCCCAGTGAACACACATGCAATTTCTTCAGCATTTTGTTGGCATTCTTAAGTGACCCCGTCTCAAAGGTGATCATCGATCCAAATCCGCTCATTTGTTTTTTCGCCAGCGCATGCTGCGGATGATCTTTCAATCCCGGGTAGAAGACGGCCCCGACCTTCTTGTGCTTCGAAAGAAAATCAGCCACCACGCGGCCGCTGCGGTCGTGAATTTCCATGCGAGCCGCGAGCGTCTTGACGCCGCGAAGCACCAGCCAGCATTCAAACGGCGACAGGATCGCTCCCACGGCTTTCTGCAGAAAGGCCAGCTTTTCGGCGTGTTCCTGGTGCGCGCAGACGACTACGCCACCGAGACCGTCGCTGTGGCCGTTCAGGAATTTCGTGGTGGAATGCACCACCAGATCCGCGCCCAGAGCGAGCGGTTGCTGAAAATACGGGGACATGAACGTGTTGTCGACTACCAGCCAAACCTTGCGCCTGCGGCAGACTGTACTAATGGCGGCAAGGTCGCTGAGACGCATCAGTGGATTGGTTGGTGTCTCCACGTAAACCATGCGCGTGTTCTTGCGGATGGCGCGGTCAACGTTCTCTGCGTCGGTCGTGTCGACGTAAGAAAATTCGAGGCCGAGATCGGCCATGACCTGATTGAATAGCCGCGGCGTTCCGCCATATAGATCGTTGCCGCAGACCATGTGATCACCCGACTTCAACATGCTCACAATCGCGTGGATCGCGGCCATGCCGCTGGAGAATGCACGGGCCGCAACGCCGCCTTCAAGCGCTGCGAGATTCTGCTCAAGGTGCGTGCGCGTGGGATTTGAGACGCGGGAATATTCGTATCCCTTGTGCTCGCCAATGCCCTGCTGGACGTAAGTAGACGTCGGATAAATCGGCACGGTCACCGCGCCGGTCAAGGGATCGGGCTCCTGGCCGCTGTGAATGGCGCGCGTGGCAAAGCCGAGAGGCTTGGAAGGTCTCGTGGTCATGATAGGGATCCTTCGACTGCAATGCCGCACGCTTCGCGCGCAGCAATTTCGCTCAGGATGACAAACGCCGATCCGGTGCTCTGATGGACTAAATTCCGCCTTCGAAAATCTTTTTCGACAGATAGCGCTCGGCCGAATCCGGAATGACGGTCACCACGCGCTTGCCCACTCCCAGACGCCGCGCTACTTTCAACGCCGCGAACGCCGCCGCGCCGCCACTCGAGCCGGCCAGCACGCCCTCCTGCGCCGCCAGCAGCTTCACGGTGTCGAACGCCTCGTCGTCCATCACCTTAATGACTTCGTCGCACACCGTCGGGTCGAACGTTTGCGGAATGAAGGTGTTGCCGATGCCTTCGACCTTGTGCGTCCCGGGCGGGCCGCCGCCCAGAACTGAGCCCTGCGTTTCCACTGCAAAAGCGAGCGTCTTCGGAGTCTGTTTCTTCAGGTACCGGGCAACGCCAGTCAAGGTCCCACACGTGCCGCAGCCGATGACAACTGCGTCGATGCGGCCCTCCATCTGTTCGAAAATTTCGTGCGCCGTGGTTTCGTAGTGATAATCAGGATTGGCAGGATTCTCGAACTGCCCCGCCATGAACGCGGTGGGATCGCGGGCGACCAGTTCTTTCGCGCGGCGGATGGCGCCCTGCATGCCCTCTGCATCGGGCGTGCGGGTCACGTCGGCGCCGAGCGCGCGCATGATGGTGACCTTCTCTTCGGAGAATTTCTCGGGGACGAACAGCTTCACCTTGTAGCCGCGATTCACACCGATCAGAGCCAGCCCAATGCCGGTGTTGCCGGCTGTGGCTTCGACGATGGTTGCGCCAGCAGCGAGTTTTCCTTCCTGCTCAGCGCGGCGAATGATGCCGATCGCGGCGCGATCCTTCAGGCTGCCGCCGGGATTCAGGTACTCGAGTTTGGCGAATATATCCGCCGACCCGGCCGGAACCATCCGCTTCAACTGCAACATGGGAGTTTCGCCGACCAGTTGGGTAATGTCGTCGGCAACGCGCAGGCGAGACATTTCAGAATTTTTCAGACCCACCCTACAGGGTACGGGCGGAGGACGGAATCGTCAATTCCACAGACGTTGTTCAGATGTATCGACGGTAACGGCTATAATGAGCCGCCATCCAACCGGAAAGGAAACTGCAAATGCGACGCATCGCCGCCGTGGTTGCCATTTTTGCTTTGATTCTTCCCCAGTTCACGTTTGCCGCCGACACGCCACTGCTGGTCGGCTATTCGCCGCGTGCCAGCCAGACCGAACGAGACTGGGAGGCAAAATTCCGCGCCATCCCCGACACCAACAATCTGCGCGAATATATGCGTCGGCTGAGCGCACGGCCGCATCATGTCGGGTCAGCTTACGACAAAGACAACGCCGAGTGGATTCTTGCACACTTCAAGGAATGGGGTCTCGACGCGCATATCGAGACCTTCGACGTGCTGTTTCCCACTCCGAAGGTGAGAGTACTCGAAATGGTCGAGCCAACGAAGTTCACGGCGAAACTCGACGAGCCCGTGGTCGCGGTGGATCCGACCTCGAATCAGAAATCGGAGCAGCTTCCCACTTACAACGCCTACTCGATTGACGGCGACGTGACTGCTCAGTTGGTATTCGTCAATTATGGTCTACCTGAGGATTATGAAAAACTCGACCGGCTCGGCGTCTCCGTGAAGGGCGCGATCGTGATCGCCAAGTACTACCACTCCTGGCGGGGCGTGAAGCCGAAAGTCGCCGCCGAGCACGGAGCGATCGGCTGCCTCATTTACTCCGAGCCGAGTGACGACGGCTACAGCGTGGAAGCCGTTTTTCCTGAAGGCCCGATGCGTAATCCGAATGGCGTGCAGCGCGGCAGCGTGATGGACTTTGCGTCGTCGAATCCTGGTGATCCGCTCACGCCCGGCATCGGCGCAACTCCCGACGCCAAGCGCCTCCCGATCAAGGAAGCGAAGAGTCTGACCAAGATTCCGGTCCTGCCAATTTCCTATGGTGACGCGCAGCCGCTGCTGGCCGCGCTGAGGGGGCCGATGGCGCCGGAAGAGTGGCGCGGCAGTCTGCCCATTCCTTACCACGTGGGGCCCGGGCCGGCGAAAGTTCACTTGAAGCTGGAATTCAACTGGGACATCAAGCCGGTCTACGACGTCATTGCGAAGATTCCTGGCAGCGTCGCGCCCGATGAATGGATCATTCGCGGCAATCACCACGACGCGTGGGTCAATGGCGCAGAGGATCCGATCTCCGGTCAGGCACCGTTGCTGGAAGAGGCCCGCGCTCTGGGAATGCTGGTGAAACAGGGCTGGAAGCCACGCCGCACGATCATTTACGCGGCGTGGGATGGTGAAGAGCCGATGCTGCTGGGCTCAACCGAGTGGGCCGAACAGCACGCCGACGAACTGCGCCAGCACGCGGCTGTTTATCTCAACACCGACGGCAATGGCCGCGGATTGTTCTTCATGGGCGGCTCGCACAGTCTGGAGCAGTTCATCAACGGAGTCGCGCGCGACATCGAAGATCCCGAAACCAAGATGACCGTATGGCAGCGGCGGCAATTGTCCGACATCGCCGAGGCCCACTCCGCCGATGCGCGGAGCGAGTTGCGTCAGCGGCCGGACTTGCGAATCGACGCGCTCGGGTCGGGCACGGATTTCACGACGTTTCTGGATCACCTAGGGGTCGCGTCGATGAATCTTGGCTACGGCGGCGAAGATCCAGAGGGAATCTATCACTCGATTTACGACGATTTTTACTGGTACACGCATTTTTCTGATACGGACTTCGTATATGGCCGTGCGCTGGCTCAGACCTTGGGCTCGTCGGTAATGCGGCTGGCGGATGCCGACGTCCTGCCCTTTGATTTCGTGGATTTCGCCGACACGGTCCAAAAGTACACGAAGGATCTGAAAAAGCTGCTGGCCGACAAGCAGGACGAGATTCGCGAGCGCAACAAAGAGTTGGAAGAGGGCGTGTTCAAGGCGACGTTCGATCCGCGGCGGCCGACGGTTGCCCCTCCGAAAGAAGAAGTTCCGCCGCATCTGAATTTCGCTCCGATGGAAAATGCCGTTGAGTCGCTCACCCGCAGCGCCGATCACTACAAGCACGCTTTGCAGTCCGCGCAGGGATCGCTCGGAGAGCGTTCGGCGGACTCCCTGCGCGCGGTAAATGCGCAGATCATCGAAACCGAGCGCAAGTTGTGCAACGATGACGGCCTGCCGCGGCGCCCGTGGTACAAGCATTTGCTCTATGCGCCCGGCGTTTACTCCGGATACGGAGTAAAGACCGTGCCGGGCGTGCGCGAAGGGATTGAGCAGAAACGGTACGCCGAGGCCGAGCAGGAAATTGTGCGCGTGGCCAAGGCGCTGCAGGATGAGTCAGCGGTGATTGAGTCAGCAGCGCAGATGCTAGAGAAGCAGTAAGGGATGAGCTTCGAGCCGGCCGTTCGCCCAGAGCTCACAGCTCGCGACTCGGAACTCGCAAGCTATCTGCTCGCCGACGCGGCCGACCTGCCGCCGGCGTAATAGCCGCTCTTGGTGCGGACCATCAGCTTGCCGTGTCCCTTGGCCTTGGCTTCCACCTTTACCATGCGGAAGCCGCCGTTTGCACGCGCGTTGGTTGGCTTGTAGCCGATCGCGTACTGGCTCCGGATATCTCCAGCGATCGTCCGGCTGATGGCGTTCACCTCATCGAGTGTCTTCGGGAAAAAAGCAATGCCGCCCGTCCGCTGCGCGATGATCTCCAGCGCCCGCTTGGCCCTCTTGGGATGTTCTTCCTCGCCCAAAATCCCGATGGCATAGACCGACGGGCTGTTCTCTTCCTGCAAATGCTTCACCGCCTGCTCCAGGGTTTCACTGCTGGCGTTGTCTTCGCCATCGGTCACTACGAACAGCACTTTTTTTTCGAGCCGCGCATTTCTCTTCAAGTGATCGGCAGAAGCCACCACCGCATCGTAGAGGGCTGTGCCTCCGCGAGCGTCGATCTTCTCCAGGGCATCTCGCAACTTGAGCAGATCGTTGGTGAAATCCTGATCGAGGTAGTACTCGTCGTTGAAATTGACGATGAATACTTCGTCCTTGGGATTGCTGGAGCGCACCAGATTCAGCGCCGCTTGATTTACTTTCGCGCGCTTCTCGCGCATCGACCCGGAGTTGTCGATCACAATGCCCATCGCCACCGGAATATCCTCGTGGTGACAATACAAAATGCTCTGCGGCTTGCCGTCCTCGAACACGGTGAACGCATCGCGGTCGAGGTCCGTGACAATGTGCTGGTGGTCGTCGATCACGGTCGCGTGCAGCAGAACTTCATCCACATCCTTGCGGAAGACGAAGACTCCCTGTTCGCTCTTGGGGCTGTTCTGCTCCTGCTGCGTTGCCGCAGAAGTAGCCGGAGTGTTGGGCTGGACCGGAGTGGACGGCTGGGCCGGTGCGGTTGGGGAATTTGCGACGGGTCTGGAATCGTTCGGAGCTGGCGCCGTCTGCGCCAAGACAGGCGCGCGAGGAATCGCGTAGAGCACTGCGAGCGCAAGGACGAAGAGAAATTTCGTGGCCCTATTCGGCAGGTGCGTAATATCCCGTCCTGGCATACACGCGTAGCGGCGGCAGTCCCTTCGGTGGCAGCAGCTTCACTTTTATCTTACGCCATTTGCCGTCGCGCACGATTTTGCTGGGCCGGTACCCCAGAACGTATTGGTTGCGCAGTTCGATGCCGATCTTGGTTGCCACATCGCCCAGGTCGTTGGGGTTGTCGATGGTGAAGGCGCGGCCTCCGCTCAGTTCAGTGATTTCACTGAGCAACTCCGGTCCCAGCCGCTCTTCCTGCGTGGCGAAGAAATGGTCATAGATGCCGATGGCGTAGATCATTACGTCGGCTTCCTTCACCACCGACTTGATCTCGTTTTCGGTATAACGGCTGTGATTGTCGCCGCCATCGGAAATAATCAGCAGCGCCTTCTTCGCGTACTTGGCCTGCCGCATCTTGCTTACGCCCATGTAAATGGCGTCGAGCAGTGCCGTGCGGCGCCGGGGCACGGCGAAGACCAGCTTGTTCTGGATCTCGTCGACGGAACTGGTGAAGTCGCTCACTTCCTCCGGCTCATCGGAAAAAGTGATCATGAAAAACTCGTCCTGCGGATTAGCGGTCTTGAAGAACTCTATGACCGCCTCCTTGGCGCGATCCATCTTGCTGGTCATGCTGCCGCTGGAATCGAAAATGACCCCCAGCGACACGGGAGCGTCTTCGCTGGAAAAGGTCCGAATCTCCTGTTGCGCGCTGCCTTCGAACAGCAGGAAATTTTCCTTCTCAAGCCCTGTGACCAGCCGATTCATGGGATCGGTGATGGTGACCGGAACCAGCACCAGGTCGACGTCAACTTTCAGCGGTCGCACCCGCGCGCTCAACTTCGAATTGGTGGAGACCAGATTTTGGCCAGCGTCGCTTTCTTTGGGGCCTTGTTCCTTGGAGACATCCTTCGACTTCGCCACTTCATGCGACACGATGTGGACGTCATTGACGTCGGTTTGCGCGAAGGAAGAGAGAGCGAAAAGCACCAGGGCGCTGAGGGCGAGAACGAATGGCAGCCTCATGGAGGTCCGCAGGAAACGTCGGCGAGCGGGTTTATTGCGCACCGCGACCGCAGTCGGATCCCCAAGCAGATCCGTGCAGGCATTACAGACTAGGGCCTTCGGGCAAGATGACCGGGACCCGTGAGTCGGGCGGGCCATGCGTACCTCTCTGTCGCGGATGTTAGCACAGCTTTCGCCGCGCGGCTCAGGGTTTTTTGTCAAAAATCGGTCACAGGTTCCCGAAGCCGCACATCGATGTCATTTTCGGCCCAAGCAGCCACGGATCGGCCCACGGACCGGTTTTTCGCGCGCCACGCCGCCATCCTGTAGCAACGCCATCTTGGTGCGCCCCACCTTGTTACAATCAAGGGTTTCCTATGGCAGATATTCTTCCCTTTCGCGCGCTTCGCTATGACCTTGCCCGTGTAGCCGCCGAGCAAGTGGTTACCCAGCCCTACGACAAGATCACTCCAGCCATGCAGGAGCGGTATTACGCCGCCAGCCCGTACAACCTCGTCCGTATCATCCTGGGCCTCCGCGAGGCGGGAGACAATCAGGCCAGTAACGTATATACGCGGGCGGCTGAGTGTAGCCGAGTGTGGCGAAATGACGGAATTCTGGTGCAGGACGACACGCCGTCGGTGTACGTCTACCGCCAGACGTTTTCGGCGCCTTCCGGGGCGAGTTCAGAGCGTCGCGGATTCATTGCCCTGGGCCGGGTGGAAGACTATTCCGCTAAAGTGGTCTTCCGGCACGAGCAGACGCTCTCCAAGCCCAAGGCGGACAGGTTGGAGCTCCTGCGCGCCACACGCGTGCACTACGAGCAGTTGTTTCTGTTATATGAGGATTCGGGCGAGATCGAGGCGCTGCTCTCGCTGTCGGCCGCCGGCCCTCCTGTGATTGACGTTTCCGATGAGTACGGCGTCGCGCATCGCGTATGGCGAGTCTCTGACCCGGCCGTGATTGCCTCCCTGCAAGAGCAGATGAAGAACAAGAAGTTGGCCATCGCCGACGGCCATCACCGTTACGAGACAGCGCTCAATTACAGAAATGAATGCCGGGCAGCAGCCGGGAGTTCCAACCCGCAGGCTCCGCATGAATTCGTCATGATGACGTTCGTGAATATGAGCGATCCCGGACTGCTGATTCTGCCGACCCATCGCGTGGTGCATTCGCTCGCGTCATTTTCGGTGGAAGATTTTCGGAAATCCTGCGCCGAATTTTTTGAGATCGAAGAGACCAAGGCCACAATCGAAGCCAACTGCGCGACCTCACTGCTTCGTGAGCGAGGCCGCACGGGAACGGCTCTGCTGGGGGCGACGGCAAGTCGCGCATTTGTGTTGCACTCTCCCAAAGCGGCGGCTTCGCAGTTTCTGGCCGGTCTCTCGCCACGGCAAAAGTCTCTCGATGTCGTGCAACTGCACAAGGTCATCCTCGAGGGAATTCTGAAGCTCTCGGAGGAATCCATTCGCAACCAGCAGAACCTGTCGTATCTGCGTGAGGCTTCCGAGGCCCTGGCGAAGGTTCGCAACAGATCAGCCAGCATCGCGTTCCTGATGAACCCGTGCCCGGTGCAGCAGGTGCGCGACGTGGCCTTTGCTGAGGAAGTCATGCCGCAGAAATCCACCGACTTCTATCCCAAACTGCTGAGCGGCCTCACCGCCTATGCCCTGGATTAGCCGCTGCCACCGATCAGTACTTGCCGCCGCGCTGCTTCTGGGTTGTGCCTTTTTGCTTTCCGGAGCCGCGCCCGAGAAACACCTGTCGGTCTATTCTGTCGCGGCCAACTACTCGCTTCCGCTGGTGGCCCACGAGGGGCACGACTATGTCGGCCTGCTCGAATTGCTGGAACCTCTGGGCAAAGTAAGCGCGAAGTTCGACGGCCAGCGCTGGCGCCTGCGTTACAACAATGTGCAAGGCGATTTCCAGGTGGGAAAAGCGCGCGCCCGCCTGCAGGGCCGCGATGCCGATCTGGGTGGGAAGTTCGTGATGCAGAACGACCGGGGTCTGGTTCCGCTCTCCTCGCTCACTTCCCTGCTTCCACGTATTCTCGGTGGACCGGTCACGCTTCATGAAGCTTCGGGACGGTTGTTCATCGGCAGCGTGGCAACGCACTTCACAGCGTCGCTTGCCGGGGAAAATCCGCCGCGCCTGGTTTTCAATTTCACCGCTCCCGTGAATCCCACGGTCGCAACAGAACCGGGCGTGCTGCGAATGACGTTCTCGCATGAGCCCGTCGTCGCCCCAGCCCTGCCCACGCTGACTTTCGGCAACAAATCCATCCCATCCGCGAGCTACAGCGAGGGTAACGGAGTGGCGGTCGTGACAGTCAATTCCACCGTTCCAGTGATGGCCACGTTTACGAACGGCGGACGAAGCATCGTAATCGCGCCGACATCCGCAGCTCCAAATCCTGCGGCGGCCCAAAATGCGCCACAACCGGTACCCGCGGCATCTGCGCCCATAGCGGCACCTGCAGCACCCCCCGCGCCCGCGGCCAACGCACCATCCGCTCCTCCGGTCGCGCGACGATATTTTGCCGTAGTTGACGCCAGCCACGGCGGCGACGATCATGGCGAAACTCTCAGCCCCACGCTCGTGGAAAAAGACGTCACCGTCGCCCTGGCCCGCAGCCTGCGCCAGGAACTCGAAAGCCGCGGCATCACCACACTGGTCCTGCGCGACTCGGACGCGAACCTGTCTCTTGACCAGCGCGCCGCGTTTGCCAACGCCGATCACGCCGCGATCTACATTGCATTGCACGCGGCTTCGAACGGGCGGGGCGTTCGCCTGTACACGGCGCTGCTGCCTTACGGCGAAGACGACAGCGGCCCGTTCCGTTCGTGGACGACGGCGCAGCGTGCCTGGCTCCCGTTAAGCCAGAGCGCAGTCAGCGCCATCGCTGCCGAACTGCAGAAGCGCCAGATCCCGGTTCGCACTCTAACCGCGCCGCTACGCCCGCTGAACAACGTCACCGGAGCGGCCATCGCGGTCGAAGTCGCGCCCCAGGGCTCGGACCTATCGCAATTAACCGCCCCCGACTATCAGCAACTCGTCACCAGCGCCGTGGCGACGGCCATTGCCGCCGCGAAGAATCAACTTGGAGCCGCGCCATGAGGCTTCGATCACTATGTGGGGACAGCCGCCCTCGGCTGTCCGGTCGAGCGCAGCTCGACAGCCTTGCGAGGTGCCCGTCATGATTTCCCGTCAGTTGCTGATTGCGATCTCAGTGCTGCTGCTGGCTGTGACCGGGATGAGCATCTACGCCTGGCGCATGCGCAAAACGGCAGCGACTTCCGTCGCGACGAACGATACCCGTCCCCTCGCACCTCCCGTGGCCG
>JASHPH010000068.1 GCA_030038255.1 Candidatus Sulfotelmatobacter sp.
GTTCCCGTGCTAATTCAAGGGGAGAGCGGAACCGGCAAAGACATCGTTGCGCGCATGATTCACGCTGCCTCACCCTGGCGCTGCGGCCCGTGGGTGAAGGTGAATTGCCCGGCCATTCCCGGCACTCTGCTCGAAAGCGAACTCTTCGGCTACGAAAAAGGCGCATTCACCGGCGCCTATGGGACCAAGCCGGGACGTGTGGAAATGGCGCACCGCGGCACGCTGTTTCTCGACGAAATTTCAGAGCTCGACATGCCGCTGCAGTCGAAGCTGCTGCAACTCCTGCAGGACGGACAGTTCTGCCGCATCGGCGCGCAGGAAGACAAGAAAGTCGAAGTGCGCGTGGTTTGCGCCACCAACCGCAAGTTGGAACAGGAAATTGAAAACGGCACTTTCCGCTCCGACTTGTTTTATCGCATCAATGTGGTAAACCTGTACCTGCCGCCGCTGCGCGATCGCGCTGGGGACATTCCCGAACTGGTCGCGTACTTCCTCGAATATCACAACCGCAAGTACAACTGCCGCGCCAAGATGCTTTCGAGCGAGATGATGACCGTGCTGCGCAAGTATCACTGGCCGGGCAACATCCGCGAACTGGAAAACCTGATCAAGCGCTACGTGATTCTGGGCAACGAGGAAGTCATCTCGGCCGATCTGGCGCCCCGTAGCCCGGATTTCTTTAACGCCGAGATTCCCATCGACGGACAGATTTCGCTGAAGAAGCTGACGCGCCAGGCGGTGCGCGAACTCGAGCGCAAAGTGATCTTGAAAGTTCTGCAGAACCACCACTGGAACCGCAAGCGCGCGGCGCGCGCCTTGGGCATCAGCTATCGCGCGCTGCTTTACAAGATTCGCGACGCCGGCCTGCCTTCCAATCGCGCCGCGAAACAGCAAGCCGCCGAGACGCCCAAGCAGGAAATCGCGGCGGACTGAGAAGCTACCAGTAAAACCGGCCGAGTAGTAGTTATTCTTGCCGTGGTGCCGTTAGTGGATTTGCACATAATAAGGGTTTCCCTTATTATGGGTGCATGAACATCACTCTCACGCTCGATGACAAGCTGGTCAAGGAAGTCCGCAAGATAGCAGTCGAACGGGACACGACGCTGACCGGATTGGTGCGGGCTTATCTGCAAGATCTGGCTGCGCAACAGGCGAATACCGACAAGGTGCGCCGGGATCAGGAACGCTTCCTGGAAACTTTCGATCGCCTCAAGCGCCCGCTTGGCAAGCGCACCTGGAAGCGCGAAGACTTATACGTTCGCGGGCACGAGCATGAGCGGTCGTGACTTTCTCGACACCAATATCCTGCTGTATGCGCTCAGTGATTCAGCGCCAGCAAAGCGCCGGGTTGCCCAGGCCCTGGTAACTAAGGCCATTGCCGGGGAATTCTCAGTTTCCGCGCAAGTGCTGGCAGAGTTTGCCGCGGTCGCTCTGAGCAAGTTCCGGGATCGTTTCACTCCGAAGGAAGTAGTCACTCTTCTCGATACGCTCACGCCCATTCCGCTGATCAAGCCAGATGCCGAGATGGTGCGCCGTGCCGTGGAAGCGCACGCGGCGTACGGAATCCATTTCTACGACGGCATGATCATCGCGGCGGCGGAGCGGGCTGGCTCGCAGAAAATCTGGTCAGAAGATCTGCATGCGGGCCAGAAGTATTTTGGCGTTGAAGTCGCGAACCCGTTCCTCTGAGCGTTGGTTCTACCCGCGCAACTCCGCCAATGCCTTCTTGGCGCCGGCGTTGTTGGGGCTGAGCTTCACGGCCTTTTCTAGGTGCTGGCGGGCCAGCGCAGTTTGATTGGCCTTCCCGTAAGCCATGCCCAGGTGGTAGTGGATGGTGGCGTCGTCGGGCTCGCCGCGCTGCTCGCCCAGGCGCAGCGCTTCCTGGAACTGGCTGATGGCGGACTGATAAATCCCTTTCTGATAGTAAGCCCAGCCCAGAGTGTCGGCGGCATTGGCCGAGTTGGGCATGCCGCGGCGCGCCGTCTGCGCCATGGCCAGAGCGACGTCGACGTTTCCGCCGGTTTCGAGCATCACGTAGGCGAGATTGTTCGCTGCCAACGGCTGATCGGGTGAAATGGCGAGGGCTTGCTGATACATGGCCTTGGCCTGATCCCAGTTTTGCTTGGATTCATACAGTTCGCCGCAAAGAATGTAGAAGCGCGGCTCGCGTGGATTGTCCTTGATCGACTGCTGATAAAGCGCGAGAGCCTGGTCGGTGTTGCCTTCCTGCGCCTGCACCTTGCCTAATTTTTCCAGCGCATCGGTGTTATTCTTGTCGAGTTCGACGGCCTTGCGCAAGGCAATTTCGGCGCCGGGATAATCTTTCTTGCCGTTGAACAGACCGGTTCCGAGCAGATCATAAAAGTTGCTGTTTGAGGGCGACTTGGCGATCTGCGCCTTGGCGGCAGCGATTCCCTCGTCGAACTGCTTCTCGGCGAAGTAACTGTTCATCAGGCCCTGCAGGCCTTCGGCCGAATTGGGATCTTTGTCCAGCGCCTGCTGGTAGGATTTTCCGGCCTCGGCGAATTGTTTCTGCACCAGGTGAATATTTCCCATCTCCACGTAGGGCGCCGGACTCTGCGGAGCCTTCTGCATCGCTTGCTCGGCGTCCTTCTGCGCGTCAGCGTATTTCTGCTTGGCGATTTCAGCGATGGCTTTCAGAATGAAGCCGTCGGCGGAGTAAGGCTGCACCGTGATGATCTGCTGGGCCGTAACGAGCAGGGCATCGGCATCACCGTGGCGCAGTTCCATGGCGGCCAGGGCGCGTTGCGCGTCAGTCAGATCGGGGCGGATGCGCACTGCTTCGCGCCACTCCGACTCGGCGCGGGCGTCTTTGTGCTGCACGTCAAAGGCGAGTCCCAACTGGTAGTGGGCGACAGCGTTGTCCTGGTCGTTGCGCAGGGCGGCCTGCAGCGAGTCTATGGCACCCGTCGCGTCATTCTGGCGGATCTGAATCTCGCCCTTGTAGATGAACGCGTCGGTGTCGTGCGGATAAGATTTCAGAATTTCGTTGTTCAGCTTGGCGGCTTCGTCGAGACGGTTTTTCAGGATCAAGAGCTGGATGTAGTTCTTTTTGACCTGCACGTCTTTGGGATGGACGCTGTAAAGTGACGCGTACTCGGCGACCGCCTTGTCGAGATCGCCGCTAGCGAAATAATAGTCGCCTAGCATGCGGTACCCCTCAGAATTGTCGGGCATATCCTTCTTGGTTTGTTCGAGGAAGGCTTCGAGTTCCGTGGTCTTGCCTTCTTGATCCAGCAGGCGGGCAAGTGCAGCGCGCGGCCCCGGATTTTTGGGGTCGATTTCGATGGCGTGCCGGAACTGCTGCTCGGCTTCGGGTAGGCGGTTGCGCGACTGGTAAAAGCCACCTAGGGCAAGCTGCGCGTTCATGGCCTTGGGATCAACCTCGGTCGCCTTCTTGAAGTTGAGTTCCGCCTGGTCGGGTTGATCGGCACGCAGTTCCAACAGCGCCAGCATCAAATAAGAGTCGGAGCGGCTGGGGTCGAGCGCGATGGCCTGCTGCGCTTCCTGGATGGCGTCGCTGAGCTTGCCCTCGGCCGCGTCGTAGTTGGACCAGGCTTCATGCGTGAGAGCAGAATTGGGATCCTTCTGGCGCAGAAGGTCAAGGTGACTTTTCGCCTGTTTCATGGTGTCGGTGACCGGAGATCCATCCGGGTTGCGCACCGTGACCAGCAAGTTGGCGAGATCGGCGTGGGCGCGATAGTTATCGGGAGCGAGTTCAACGGTACGGCTCAACTGCTGGAAGGCGCGGCCATTGTCGCCCAGCCGGAGGTAGGTCTGCGCGAGTTGAAAGTGAGCCTGCGCAAAGTGCGGATCAATCTGCACCGCGTTCGAATACTGGATGAGCGCTTCGCGGTATTTGCCTTCGGCAAAGTACTTTTCCCCGCTGGCGAAATATTTCTGCTTGCGCACATTGGGATCGCGGGAACAGCCGGTTAGCAGGAGAGCAACGAGCGAGCAGGCAATCACCAGACGGATCACAACGAGACGGCGCATTATGGGGTCTCCCACTACAGCGCGGACGCACAAAACACCGCA
>JASHPH010000069.1 GCA_030038255.1 Candidatus Sulfotelmatobacter sp.
GCCCAACCAGGCGTCGCTGGCCGTAGCTGTCGTGGAAGGTCAGGCCGGGGTGGCCAAGGCATTTCGTATTGGAGCCAACCTGGTCCTGACCAAACCCATCAATATCGAGCAGGCCAAGGGAACGCTGCGCGTAGCACGCGGATTGTTGCGGAAAGGCGACGCCGCGAAACCTGGCGTCCCGGTGCCAACCGCTGCCGCACCTGCAGCCCCGGCTGCGGCGCCGATCAAGACGCCCGCGAGCGCTTCTGTTGCACCGACGGCACAAGCAGCCCGCCCGACAGTCACCAAACCATCGGTAAGCCCGTTACAGCAGGCCGCTGCGAGTTCGACTCCAATGGCTCCGCCTGCGGCGAGGAAGCCCGCTGCACCAGTTCTTTCAGGTACAAAGTTGCCTGCCGTGGCTGCTCCGGCCATGAAAACGTCTGCCGCCGAAGCGAAGCCTGTCAGCAAGCCTGCCGCTACCACTCCATCTGCGGCATTGGGCAGCGGAGCGGCCAGCGCTCCCGCACAGGCCCGTGAGATTCTGGACATTCCTCCGGTGGAAGCGTCGCCTGCCAAACCCGCCGGCGAAGACGACAACATCCTCGAGAGCCCGGGGCCAGACCAGCCGCGTGCGTCAACCGGGCCCAGGGATGTGCCGCCGCCGTCATTCACGTTCGCAGGAGCCAGCGCTCCGGCGGAATCAGGCGGATTCAAGAAGATTCTTCTGGGAATCGCTGCGGCCGTGGTCGTCGCCGCAGCACTCTTCGGGGGTTGGACGTATTACGAGGGACACAGAACTGTGCCCACCAGCAATCCGGCATCGTCAAAGCTTGTGGCTCCGCCGGCGTCAAAAGCGTCCAGCGCTGAGCCGCCTGCGGCTGCCAAGCCTTCACCCGTTCCAGAGCCCGTAGCGCAGCCGACTGGAACCGCGGCTTCGCCAAAGGCGAGCAAGCCCGCCGATGACGAGCAGGCCTCCGCCGAGGAAGACGTACCGGCACCGGCGCCCAAGTCGGCCAAGCCCGCGGAGCCCGCTTCGTCCGCTCCGGCCAAAGATAGTTTGGCAGCAACGCCCGAGGAGGCGCCTCTCGTCGTGAAGGGAGGCGCAGCCCCGGTAGCAAAAGCTGTCCCGGCTGCGGCTGACGCTCCCGCTCCCAACGTGATTGGAATCGCGACGCCTGGTGAGAGCGGGCCACTGCCTGATCTCGTCGGCCCAACCGACGCTCCCAAGCCGGTGCTCCAGAGACTGAACATTTCCCAGGGCGTTTCGCAGGGACTGCTCATCAAGAAGGTCGACCCGGTCTATCCCACCACCGCATTGCGGATGCATATTGAGGGAACAGTCCAGCTCCTCGCCACGATTTCCAAAGACGGCGACATCACCAACGTGCAAGTATTGAAGGGCGATCGGCAACTTGCCGGGGCAGCATCGGATGCCGTGAAGCGCTGGAAATACAAGCCATACCTGCTCAACGGTGAGCCAGTAGAGATTCAGACACAAGTCACCATCAACTTCAAGCTGCCGCGCTAGAGCACAGTATCCGCATCCCTAGTGAACTCTCGCCGAGATCGTCATCCTTGCGGGAAAGACTACTTCATGGTGGCGAAAGACTGCGCGGTCGAAACATCCCTTTTCACGAGCCCCAGACGTCTTCACGTATTCGCGCGATAAGGTCAGCGGAATTCGCGAAGCGAGCTGCCCCGGCGCGGCAGTATCCCAAGTGGGTTTCCGTAGCTTTCTTCTAGCACAAGAATGTGTTCAGTCCTACGCGCAGAGAAGAACAGCGAAAGTAGCCAGGAAGAAACCAGCAAGTGCGCAAGGCCAGTCGAGCCAAGTGACGAAACAGGGAAGAGACAAGACCGAACGCTATAGGAAAGATAAGAACACACTGACCGATTCGCACCGATCTCTGCGTCCGCACTACTGCGGCTGCAGCACCTCGTCCACCACCAGCTTGTCACCCTTGTCGGTAGTAATGACCTTGTGCACCGGCGCGTAGCCGGTCATCGTTATGTCGATCACGTAGTTGCCGGGATCAAGCGCCACATCCATCGGCGTGTTCTTTTCCATCAGACGCTGGTTGATAGCTACCTGCGCGCCCTTGGGCTGCGTGCGGATGCTCACGGTAGCCTGTCCGGGCTGAGCGCCCTTGCCGCCGAACAGCTTTGACATCTTGCCGACGGTCTTGATGCTGTCCACATTGCCCAGCGGCCGCAGTGTCGGTGAGAAGCTGAGCGTCTGGCCCAGCACAAACTGGCCGTTCATGGTCTCGTCAAGATAGCCCATCATTCGGACCAGAACCACGTGCTGGCCTTTGTCAATGCTGACCTGCGCAGGCGTCCTCGTGCCCACGTCGCGGCCGTCCACATAAATGTTGGCTCCGGGAGGATTACTCTTAACCACCAGCGTGGCCATCAACTGAGACAAATGGGAGATGATGGTCACACGATTCCCGGATATTCCCGTTACCGTGCGCGTATCGGTGGAGTAGCCAGTCTTGCTCACTGTGATCGAGTGCTGTCCGGGCAGAAGATTCGAAAAAGCAAACGGAGTGACCCAAGTCGGTTCGGTGCGACCGTCGATCTGCACCTGTGCGCCCTGCGGCGTGGAATCCACGGCCAATTGTCCGGGGATGATCATCGGCGGGGGAGCCGGAGTCTTCTTCTTGGAATGAGCCGATCTCGAACTCGCCACCGGCTGCGGCTCGGGAGCTGCTGGTGCCGAAGTCTGCTCTGTCTGCTCCGGAGTCTGCTCGGGCTGTGCTGCCGCAGCTGGCGGCGTCACAGGCCTGGGCGCAGGCGCGGGCGCGGCCTGGCTGGCATCGGTTTGAGCCGGTGCTTCGGCGGGGACGGAACTGCGCCCGGCGCCCGCGTCATCCTCGCTGCTCAGGTTGTGCACGTAAAATGTCACACCGATGCCGATGACCAGAATCAGCGCGAACGCGCCGCCAATGGCATAGAGCATCAGCTGTCGCGGAACGTTCCTGATTTCTTTGATAGCTTTCTCAGCCACTTCTCGCGGCTGCACCTTGGGCTTTTCGTCACGTTTAAGGGTGCCGCTGAACATGGTCGGCGTAGCAGGCGCCTTCGCAACCGGCTCGAAGGTCGGCGGTGGCGGAGGAGGCGCAATGTAGACTTCCTTCAACGGCGGCAGTTCGTCAAGATCGGAGAAGCTGGTGCCGCCCCCGCTGCTCGGCCCGCCTTCGGCCATCATCGGATCTACTTTGATTTTCGGAGCATTGTCGGCTTGCGGCTCGAAGGTTTCGACTTGCGGCTCATCTGCCACGGCTGCCGACATGAATGCGGACGGAGCCTCAGATTCGCCGGCCGGCTTGGCCGAGGAAGTCGTGAATTGATCCGAGAGATCAAGATCAAATTCTTCGGAGCGCTGCATTTCGCTGCTGCCCGCACCCGCCGCAGCCGCGGCTGCTTTGGGAGCCGCCAACTTACTTGCCGGCTCGGCTAAAGTGGAGGGCTTCACTTCTGTGCTCGCGGCCGGCGCGCTGATTTTCTTCTCGCCGGGTGTCGCTAGTGGCGGTTTTGCCTGAGCAGGTGTCGCCAGTCCCGAGGGCTGAGCTAGGCCAGACGCGGGAGCTTTTGATGCGGCCGCGGGTTTCGCAGAAACTGAAGCTGCGGCACCAGGCTTAGCCCCGACAAACTTGGATTGCGCTGCGGCTTTCACCTTGTCTGGAACCCCAGGGCCCTTTGGTGCGACCATAGGCTTTTTGGCTGCAACCGGCTTTGACTCCTTGCATTTCTCCAGATCATCGAGCAGCGCTCTGCCGTTCGCATAGCGCTCGGCCGGATCCTTGGCCAAGGCCTTAAGGATCAGGTCGCTGAGCAGCGGATGCACCTTGGGATTCACCTGGATCGGCGCGACCGGCATGCTGTTCAGGATGCTCTGCCGTAACGACTCGGCGTCCTCGCCATCGAACGCCCTCCGCTCCGTCACCATTTCGTAGAACATGGCGCCCAGACTGAACAGATTCGATCGCCCATCCATGGTCTGGCC
>JASHPH010000005.1 GCA_030038255.1 Candidatus Sulfotelmatobacter sp.
TATGCCGACCTTGCCGTTGTGGACGTCAGAGAGTGCTCCTTGCTCGGCGCCACCTTCCTCTCCTGCCATAAAGAATGCATCCGCCATGCGCACGCTGGCGCTGCTGAGTCCGATTCCGCCCGCCTTGGAGGCAACTCATGAACGTCTATGAGGTGACTGTGCATGGCACCGACAGCATCTACGTCATTGCCCCCGCAAAGTACCGCGCCCTCGAGCTCGTCGGCGACTATATTGCGGACGCCGGCCAGCCTCACCTCGCCGCCTCCGACAAGTTTGTCGTCCGCCAGCTCGATCTCTCCGAGGAGCAAATCCTCCGGCCGGAAAAGTGCCGCGCCTGCCCCCTCTGCGAGTAAGTTCATCCGCTTTCCGCCTGCCGCAAGACGGCGCAAGGGGACGAACAAGAAGTTGCGGGCCGGCAGGAAACTCGGGTCAAACAGAACTTTTCTCACCGGCCGGCCATTCGACCAGCCCGTCGCCCCTCACGTTTAGCTTCGGCCTTCCCCGGCCGTGCGTTAATAAATCCACTTCCCGGTCTCCGAGTTTGGCAGAGTTGGTGCGGTAGCCATCCGACCCTTGCAACTGCATGTGTCCCGGGGAGGGAATCACCATGGCAAACAAGGCTCTGAAGAAATCCAAGAAGCTGTCCGGAATTAAGACTCTCAATGGCGGGATGGGCGGAAGCGGCCGCGGCGGCTGATAACACAGAACCCGTGCCGGTACGCCGCCCCCCCGCGGCGGTTGATCCTCCGCGTAGCTCATTTGCAATTTTGTCTCTCTTGGGGAGGGCATTCCCATGGCAAAGAAGGTTCTGAAGAAGGGCAAGAAGCTGTCGGGAGCCAAGACGCTATCGAGTAGTCCCCGCGACGTGGCCACCGGCACCGCCTAGCGTCGGGATCAATTCGGCATAGGATCAGGATGCGCGCTCCCGTCCCGAAGCTTCGGGACCTCGGGATTGCGTCCCAACTCCTTCGGGGCTGATCCCGAGGGAGCGGAGCGAGTCGAGGGGCCATCTAGCGCAAATAGCCCCAGTTATGTAACCGGTCGCTGTCTTCCTCTCGGCATCCGACCAGGATGCCGATCCCGAGGGAGCGGAGCGAGTCGAGGGGCCATCTAGCGCAAATAGCCCCAGTTATGTAACCGGTCTGAGTCCTCCTCCCATCTGTCTCCAATATCCGTCCGGTAATACATATTCGGAATCATCACGTTTTTGATTCGCGAGTACACCTGCGCCTGCGCCTGCTTCATCGTCTGCCCGGTCCCGACCACGATCAGAATCACGCCGGAAGTTCCCGCGATCAGCCATTGCCCGTTCGCCTGCTTCACGTCTTCGATCCGCATTTCGTCTCCCGGCGGCTTTTTGAACACGATCGCGCCGTTCTTCGAAAACGATTCAAACGTCTCATCGTCATCGAAAGGGAAGGGAGGCACCACAATGCGCACGCCGATTTGAAACCCGGTGCGCACCTTCAATTTCGGATCCTGTCCGTTCGCCAGGTCCCAGAAAAACTGCCCGATCGGCGTCAGCATCCCCGCCTGCTGGATCGAAATCGTCGGATACCCGAACCGCGCCGTGAACTCCAGCGGATAGATCCCGTTGTTGTTCACGATGGTGTTCAGGTCCATGTAGCCTACGTAGCCTTCTGCCGCCAGTGTCTTCTCCATTTTGAGCAGCGTGTCCTGGAACAGCCGGTTCGGCTCGGCCCAGAACATCGTCGTGCCCATTTCCCCCGTCGGCGGCCCGAGGTCTCCCGGAAACAGCTTCTTGTGTTCGAAATTGATGTTGATGGGATAGATGAATTCCTTCCCGTTGAAAAACGCGCCCACGGCCACTTCCACCCCCACCACCCGCCGTTGCAACTGGAACACTTTGATCACGTCTCCCAGCGACTTTTTGTACGCTTCCAGCATCCGGATTACGTCCTGGCCATCTTCCTCCTCGCCCACAAACAGCCGCCGCTTCACGTTCTGCGCTTCGCCGCTCGGCTTGATCACGTACCGCGTCGGGTTCTGCTCCACGTGTTCAATCGCTTTGTCGAACGAATCGAACGTCGCATACGGAATGATGTTCACTCCCACTCGCTTCAGCTCTTCCTGTCCAAACGACCGGTCATCCTCCAGTCGGTCGCTGTACGGCGTCCCGCCGATCACCGGCTTGCCTTTTTCCCGCAGCGCCTTGGCTTTCTCTCCCTGGCCCAGCGTGTCGTCGAAGATCACAATGTCGGCCCACTCCACGTCCTTCTCCCAATCCTTCGACTTGGCTACGAATCCGTCCGCGATGTCCCTTTCTTTTTTGTCGCCGATAAAGTAGCGGACCTCATGCCCCTCTTTCGACACCTGCCACGCAATGTCGCTGATCAGTCCCGTCAGCGAGACAAACAGGAAGTTCTTCTTCTCCATGGCGCACACTGGTCCCTCCAGGTTTCGCAAATGTTACAAAACACCGCGCAACCCTGTGTTGCAATTCTATGAATTCCTCTGCCTCCGTCCCCGCCCCTGGCTCTTCTCCGGCCCATTCATGTCCGCCGGTCGGCGTCCCGAAGCTTCAGGATCCCTCGCCAATTTCTCCTTGCATCCTCCTATCGTTTTGGCTACATTGCTCCTACCCATCGTGGGCCTAGGGGAGGCACCACCACGTATGGGCCAGCAGTTGCCCAGTCAGGGGATTCACGCGCGTTGAGCCACATCATCGCGATTGCCAATCAAAAGGGCGGCGTCGGTAAAACCACTACTGCCATCAATCTCGCCGCTGCTCTCGCCGACCGCGGCCGCCGCACCCTCCTCGTCGATCTCGACCC
>JASHPH010000070.1 GCA_030038255.1 Candidatus Sulfotelmatobacter sp.
CCACTCGCGCGGGTGTTCTTCTCCGCCTTCATGGTGAACTCTACCAGCTTGCCGACATTCGCTCGCACCTTGCTCTCCATTTCCTCACTAAGTTCGACATTCTCCTGCAAAAACAGCGAGTCGAGTCCGAAGTCGACCTGGATGTGGCCGTTCGACTGAGCGGCACCGTCATCAAATTCCTCGCCCTGCACGATGAATTTCACAGGGCTTGGTGTGAGCCGCCATTGGCGGCCAGTTTCGTCCGGTGTCCACAGATCCCAAAACGCGCTGAAGACATAAGCGTAGTCGTCGTGAATCAGGTCTGCCGCGATTTCTAGCGCTTCTTCCGGCCCGATCCCGGGAGAAAACCGCCGTTCCAGCACACTAGCCTCATTCCAGGAAACGGGTTGGACCGCGACGTGGACGACCCCTGGACGTTGCGCGGAAAAAGGGAATTGCTGAAGCACGGCTAGGGCATTGGGCAGCATCGCAGGACCGGAAAAATCCGGAAACCACAGACTGAGGTAGAGAGGATCGGGCACGAGGCTTGTGAACCTGAGTGATTCTTGGACTCAGCTTCATTGTAATGCGGCTTGCCTTTGGGCGCCGTACACCGGTCGTACACCGAGTGAATAGCGCGTCTTGCATAGGCTGATTTTGACACTCGGAATTGCGACTGTTAGTATCTTCGTTGGCCGCAAAATTCCCGCCAAAACCAGTCCCCGTCGTCTAGTCCGGCCTAGGACATCGCCCTTTCACGGCGGTAACACGGGTTCAAATCCCGTCGGGGACGCCAACAAAACAAAGCAGTTAACCGATTCGGGAATTTAGGCCGTTGGTGACAGTCACCATAGAGTCACGATAGAAAGTCCAAGGTTTAGAGTGCTTCGGCCATTCCGCCTGCAAGAAATACCGCGGCTTTCGAATGGTTCTTATGGAAAGTAAACGACCCCAGGCGGACCCTCTTGTCGCGCGGGTAGTGCGGAATCCTGCGAGATATGCCCATAGAAGGTGCAACACCAAATCGGTGTGTCCGACGGTAGAGACCTAGATGGGTAATTCTATTCAAACTTCTTGCTCAACACGTCACGTGCAGGATTGCATTTGTGTCCTTGGGGTTCTTCTTTAGAACCTCTATAGCTTCGCGCGTCGGGAGAATCAGCAATTCGACTTTGCGACGTTCCGCCTCGCGTTTCACTTCATTCATCACCGGCAGGCTGCCGTATGCTCCGGTGCCGATGATGAGCCGGGCGCACTTCCATGGTATGTCTTCTTCAGCGGACAGCGGAGTGTGTCCGAAGTTATCGCGGAATCGCTTGGAAGGCGCTTTCTTGCGTTTGCGAATCTCGCCGCGGTCGATGACTACGTCGTGCTCGTAGGTGCCGCCCTCGATCTGAAGAGAGCCGAAAGTGAAATTACCAAATCGCATGTTCTTGGCCTCCGATAGAGAAGAGGGATCCCCATAGAATTCGTAACCGAGCAGAGATGTTGCCCAGAGACCACTCAGTAATTCTCCGAAAGCAGGTGGCGGTTGGCAATACGTACGTCAAGCAGACCAGCGATCCTCGCTGCTCTTTCCGCCTCCAGCGCGTGGCGCGTCGAGGTCCGAGGCAGGTCTGGCAGATAGAAGTGTGGTGCAAATGCCAACAACGCATAGGGAATTCTGGGATTCAGGTTGGCAATGAACCGCGCAATTCGTCCCACCTCCTCGGCATCCACATAGCCGGGCACCAGCAACGTGCTGGCAACGAGCAGCGGAGGATCAGGACGCTCCTCGAAGCGGCGGGCCGCCCGAGCGAAGTTGTCCAGCGTCTGGCGGTTCGATCCTCCCGTCAGAATGAGGTGCAAGATTTCGTCATAGGCCTTGAGGTCAAACTTGATGCAGCCGCCGCTTGCCAGGGAGAGTTCCACTGCCCGGTCAAGTAGCTTGGGATGCGATGTACCGGCGGTCTCCCAGCATACAGCGACTCCCTTCGCTGCCAGCCGCTGCCCTGCCGCCAAGGCGTGCGGCATCTGCGAGGCAGGGTCGCCTCCGAAGAAGCAAACACAGAAGGTGGACGGATCGGTCACATCCGCTAACTGTTCGGCACTGATCCCAGCGGAGGACGTGGCCGAGACTTCACGGAAGTGCCAATTTTGGCAGAACAGGCAGTTGAGGGTGCAACTGGAATAGAAAACGGCGAGGTTGTGATAACCCAACTGCCGACTGCCGCGGCACACCCAATCGGCCACACAGTTGGTTGGCAGGGGATCACGGTACCATTGCAGTACTCCGCGCCGCGCGGTACCGCCGAGGTGAGTCAAGCGACCGTCGCGCACCGTACGCAGCCCACAGTATCCACGCTCACCCTCCGCCATGCGGCACTGGCGGGTGCATAAGACACATTGGACGCCGCCGGTTGCCTGGGGAGTTGCAGTAGGAAGATCGAAGGCTCGCCGGCTCTTAGTGTGAACCAACTGCGCAAGCCGAAGGGCTTCTTCTGGATAATTACGGATGCAGCTGAGGCAAAACCCGAGGGTTTCACTCATCGGATGAGAAGGAACGCCGCAGACCCGGCAGCCTTGGCCACCCCGACTTAGCCGGGCTTCTTCTCTCTCGAGGGATAACCTGCCAGTCATCGTCCCGCTCTACCCATCCTCACCCGCCAAGCGAGCCTATACTGAATGAAGAAAGCCTACCTATGAATTGTAGGCCTGCAAATGCGCCGGAGCCACGCTCTGCCCTCGCCCTCCTGGGAAAAACGAAGAGCGTTTTTGTCCGCGGGTCGCAGCTTTCTGAGAAAGTCGACAGCAAGATCCGCTGTAACGTCTGTGAGCGGCGCTGTCTGCTGACTCCAGGCGGTTTTGGGTGGTGCCGCACTCGGCTGCACCGCGACGGAAAGTTGCTCACACTGATCTACGGCTCGGTTTCCTCTCTGGCGGCGAATCCCATCGAGAAGAAACCTTTCTATCACTTCCATCCCGGGACATCTGCGCTGACCGCCGGCAGTTGGTCATGCAACTTTGGCTGTCCATGGTGCCAGAACTGGGACATCAGCAAAACGCCTCCGCCGGCGAGGGGACGGTATGTCTCCCCCAGGCGCTTCGTGCAGCTCGCTATCGAAAGTGGGTGTCAGGGCACATCCATCTCCTTCAACGAGCCGACGCTCTCCCTGGAATGGTCATTGGACGTTTTTCCTCTGGCCAGGCGGCGCGGCCTTTACAACACGTTTGTCACCAACGGCTACATGACGCCGGAATCCCTGGCTCTGCTGATTGATGCGGGGTTGGACGCGATGAATGTGGATATCAAAGGGGATGCCGAGGTGGGAAGGAAATACTGCAAGACCATCGATGTTGAAAAGGTTTGGCACTCATGCCAGTTGGCGCGTTCGCGCGGCGTGCACATCGAAGTTACGAGTCTGGTCATCCCCGGCGTGAACGATTCCGAGAAAACGCTCCACGGTATCGCCAGCCGAATCGCAACGAGCCTGGGGCGGGACGTTCCCTGGCATATCACGCGGTACTACCCCGCCTACCAGTTCAGTGCGCCCTCGACACCGGTGCAAACCCTGGAACACGCCTGGGAGATTGGCAGAGAGGCAGGCCTCGATTTCGTCTACATGGGCAACGTGCCAGGCGATCCCCATGACGACACGCATTGCCCCGGTTGTGGCGAGCGACTGATTCGGCGGCACGGTTTCGGCGTCATGGAGAACAAGCTTCGTGCTGGACGCTGTCCGCACTGTAACTGTGCCATTGCCGGGGTCTGGAGCGATGTTCGCTAGACC
>JASHPH010000071.1 GCA_030038255.1 Candidatus Sulfotelmatobacter sp.
ATCGAGCGCGGCTATCCGCAGAAAGAAATTGCTGAGGCCTCGTACCAATACCAACGTGCCGTCGAGGCGCGGGAAAAGGTCATCGTCGGAGTGAACGAATTCACCATTGAGGAAGAGCCGCCGCAGATTCTCTACATCGATGAAACCGTTGCCCGCCTGCAATCGGCCAAGCTGAAGGCACTGCGCGCGCGGCGCTCGAACGACGACGTCCGCCGGGCGCTCGATGCGCTGAAGAAAGCCGCCGCGCAGGAGCCAAAGTCATCGTCAAATGGCAACATCTCCTCGGCCAACACCATGCCCTACATCGTGGACGCGGTGCGCGCCTACGCGACCGTTGGCGAAATCTGCGATGCACTGCGGCAGGTCTACGGTACGTACACGGAAGTCAGCATCACGTAAGCCGCCGCGTAGTGAACTACTTCAAGTTTAGGTCGGGATAGTGAGCAAAGCTGGAGAGCGAGACCTGGTCGCCGCCCGGAATGTAAAAGCCGAACCTGCCTCCGGAGAGATCTGAGCCGGCGAGCGACCAGCGGTCGAGAACGAACCACGCCTCGCCTGTCTTGATCGAGTGAACAATCTCGCCCGGTGTCACGCGAATCTGCAGAGTGCGAAAACTTTTCTTGTCACCCTTGTGCGGAATCTTTAGTTCGGCGGTCTTCACGCCATTGCGAATTTCGGTGCGATAGAAGTTGTTGTCGTCAATTTGAAACAGATCGTAGTTGTTCGCGTCGGTGTAGTGAACCACCCACTGCAGCCGGTGGCCCTTGTTCAGCATGGCGGAAAAAACGAAGGTTCCCGCAGGGGCTGCGTTGTACAGGACGTAATCCCCGCCCTTGCGAGTGAAGACTCCGCTCTCCTGCTTCCAGCCGGACGGGTCGAGCCACTTCGCCATGCCGTCGGGAGCCAGAGACAAATCCAGATTCCGCGTCTGGCCCGCGGCCAACTCCAGCGCAGATGTACGTACAACACCGTCAGCGGTATGGGCACTTAATGTATAAGTGCCAGCAAACAAGCTGAGCTGTGTGCCGTTCACGACTTTCACCGGGACCTCGCCCGTTCTGGCCAAAGTCACCTGCGCATCGGCGGGAGCGAAGTTAATCCGCACCTCACCTGGTGCGGCTTCCAGCGCGGTCTCCGAGGCTGCGAGAGCAACTGCGGCTCCAGCCACAAAGTACTTGTGCAGTTGACGTGGCTTGAATCGGTCTTTACGCAGCTCAATCACGTGATCGCCGGGCGTAACCGTCGCCAGCGTCAATGTGCCGTCGGCTTGCACCGTTCCGGCGGGAACCTGATCGACCAGAACCGTCGCTCCCGGCGGAGCGTTCTGGATGCTGAGCGTAGCCAGGTGCGGCAGGGCCAGCAGGCCGAAGACGAGTCGTCCTTGTTCCCCTTTTCGAATGCGAATCTTCTGTTCCGGAACGTCCTGAAAACCGGCTTTCGCGACGCGCACGGTGTATTCCCTCGGCTCGAGGTTGGCGATGCGCAGTTTGCCGCCTTCGGTCAGTTGCTCAAGCGGCTTGCCGTTGAGGAAAACGCGCGCCTTGTCCTGGCCGGTAACAACCACGAGCGATCCCACATTCTGCCCGGATTCGGCGAAGACAGCCAAAGCCGGAGCCGGCCCGGCTTCGATTGCAAGCTTGTATTGCTCTCCGCTATAGCTAAGGGCTAATTCGTGAGAACCGGCGGAAACGGAGCTGAAATCGGCCCCTTCGGCGGGAACTTCCAGCGGTTCCTGCCCGTCCAGGCTCGCCTTGATGCCGGCCTGGCTCGTATCGATGTGCAGGCGACTGCCCATGCCGGTGACTACGGCGGCGAAAACGCCCTTGGCAGTGATGGGCAAGTGGATCACCGGCAAGGCTCCGTCGGCTGCGGTAAAGGTTGCACTGAAACCTCCGGATGGCCCCTCGAATTTCAGCGTGTGCTCGCCGGTCGGAATTTTTTCCAGTGCCCACTCCGCGTTCTGCAGATCGACAGGAGGCTGGTCGTCAAAAATCACTTTTCCGGTCGTGGTGTCGGATGACAATTTCAGGGTCGGCAACTGTGGCTCCGGTGGAGGCGCGACCGGTTGGGCAGCGATCGGTTGCGGCGGCGGCGCCGGCGCCGCGACTGGCTTCGGATGACGACGAAAAACCGCAATTGCCAGCACGATTACGACCACGGCCCACGCCGCAGCCAGCATTTTGGGAGACAATGCGCGCGCCCGTTTTAGCGCCAGCACGAAATTCCATGTGGGGGATAACCACGCAGAAACTGCAGTCGGTCGAGACTTACTTTTGCTGTTGTCCTTCGCTGTTGCCGCCGCCGACTGAGGCGACGGCGTAGCCTTCGGAGCTTCGACCGAAGGCTTGGATTTCATCGGCGCCTGAGGCGTGGACGGGCTGGTCGGCGCTTGGGCGAAAGAGAGAGTCGCTTGTTCGCACTCTCGAGTGTGGCTTACTGCTTCGCTTCCGATTCCCGGCAGGCTTAACTTCTGCAAAAGGCTATTCACTCCGGAGAGAACCTCTGCGTCTCCGGGATATTTCTCAGCCAAGGCGCGGGCTTGTGCGCCCAGGGTTTGCTGAATGGCAACGTCCGCGGCAGAGTGTGCTTCGGCTTCCAGGCGCCGCAACTCGTCCAGGTCGCGCCGCCGCGTTTGCCGGCGCTGTGCCTGCTGATCACGCTGCACCGCGTCGCGAATCTGGACGAAGCGCATCTCCCGCGGATACAGCGCCAGTCCTTCCTGCACACGCGCAATCGCGGCGGCCAGATCACCAGCAGCTTGCAGCTTGCGCGCCTGGGCAACGCACTCGCTCACATAACTCTCTCGCTTCTGATCCTGGATTAGGCTGCGCAGAGTCTTGGCCATGGGATGAGAAGGGTTCAGGTCGAAGGCCTCCTTCGACAATCTCTCGGCCTCGCGCCAGTCGGTTTCCACCAGTGTTTGCGCGTGTTCCACTAACGTGTTGGCCAGCACAGCTCGCGCGACAGGATTGTGCTCCTCCAGCTCATATGCCCTTCGCAACAACTGAATGCCTTCGGCCGCATTCTGTTTGGCACACAACTCCTGCCCTTCAGCCATCAGTCGCTGAGCCTCGGTCGCGCGCTCCACGCCTTGTTGGGCGAGTTTTTCCAGCTCGTTCAATTCCTCGTCATTGGGAAATTCCGCCGCCGCGCCCTGCAACAACTCGAAAACGCGCCCGTAGTCGCCGGCGTGCATGCACGAATCAATCTGCTCGATCAGCCGCGTGCGGGCGTCAATGCGAGCCTGCTGATCGCGCTTTTTCTGCAGGCGATCCACCTCAAACTTCAGCCCGGGATACTGCAGATAGATGGTACGAAGAATTTCCTAGTCGTTCAGGGCATCTCCGAAAGCGCCTTGTTCCTCGTGCAAGTGAGCGCGGGCCACAATCGAGTTGACTAGGTCTCGCTTGTCCTGCACCAGGCGCAGGGCACGCTCGAAATGCGATTCTCCCGGATTTTGTTCGAGCGCTTCGCGCAAAATGCTGACGCGCTTTTCCAGATCGGGCTCGGCCTCGACCTGGCGG
>JASHPH010000072.1 GCA_030038255.1 Candidatus Sulfotelmatobacter sp.
TTCCCGTCGCAATTGCGACCTACGCAGCGTGGCCTCGAACGCGCTATTTCGGCAACACCGCGCCGCTGTTGGTCGCACTAACCTTCACCGCGCTGGGGATGGCGCATCCCGATCTTGCCGGCGCCGGCTTTCTGCTCGCAGCCATTCCGTTTCTGTTCGTTTTTGTCTCGGGTGTGTTGGCTGATTTGCTGGAGACGCGCTATCGCTCACTGGTGAGCGCCTGCATCATCGGCATAATGGCAGCTTACGTCGTATGGAATCTTCTCATTCTCGCCCACGTCCCGCGGGGCTGACGTGCACGTAACGCTGTTGGAAGGTCTCTACGCGCGGCCCTTCTTCGCCGCCGCTGCCGATTCCTGGCCCGCCACTTCCCACGGACGTTTCGGCCGGTCCACCGCAGGCTTGTCCCGATCCACGATTCGGTCGTACTGATACGACTCGCTCACTGTCCCGAGCGACTCGTTATACAAGCTGGGCAACCCAAGCGCGACCTTCAATTCCTCTGCAAAAGAATGCAGCGCCTTCAAGTGATCGGCAGTCGCCGGCACCTCGGTCTTCGACGTCTTAAGAAACTGCTGGTATCCGCGGTTCACCAGCTTTGAAATTTCGCTGCCAATCAGGTACCCGGGATAGGCAAAAATCTTCACACCATCTTCCGGCGTTCTCTGGATCGCCGCCGACACGTTGTATTTGCGCAGGAAAACGCGGCCGTTCGTGCCGGGCGCGTCAGTTACGTCGAACCCGTTGTCGCGCAGCCAGGCCAGCGCCTCTTCGTAGGTTCGTGCTTCAATCGTCTTTGACATTGCGGTAAACTTTAACCTTTCCTTCCCCGCGGCGGCTCGTCAATATTAGATGCAAGGTATGAAGGACCGAGCGTAACTTTACACGAGCTGCATCGCCGGGCGAACCTTGTTCATCTAAACAAAATACTACATACCTCGTTTCCGACCACATAGCACATTACGTTGGTCACGACGATTCGGTTCAGAAATGGCTCAGGGCTTACCGCAAATTACGGCGATGTCGACTCGCACACAGCACGGCGAAGCGCAGGAAATGGCGCTGGGACTAGGCGAAACGCTCGGCCACAGCTTGATGGACCGCATCGGCAACACGCCCCTGCTGCGGCTCGATGCGCTCACGCGCGAACTACCGGGCACAACACTTTTGGGTAAAGCCGAATGGTGCAACCCCGGTGGATCGGTGAAAGATCGCGCCGCCGCCAATATCGTCGCCGAGGCGAAGCGCAGCGGTCAGTTGCGCCCGGGCAAAATTCTTCTCGATGCCACCAGCGGCAACACCGGCATCGCCTATGCCATGCTGGGTGCGGCCGAAGGATTTCCCGTCACGCTTTGCATGCCGGAAAATGTTTCCCGTGAGCGCAAGCAGATTTTGCAGGGATACGGCGCCAACATTCTTTACACCGATCCCGCCGACGGCTCCGACGGTGCCATTCGCATGGCGCGCGAACTCGCCTCCAAACATCCCGACAAGTATTACTACGCCGACCAGTACTCAAACGACGCCAACTGGAAGGCGCACTATTTCACGACTGCCAATGAAATCTGGCAGCAAACCCAGGGACGCGTCACGCATTTTGTCTCCATGCTCGGCACCAGCGGAACGTTTGTCGGGACTACGCGTCGTCTGAAGGAACTGAATCCACGCGTACAGTGCATCTCACTGCAGCCCGACTCATCCTTTCACGGAATCGAGGGCGCCAAGCACATGGCCAGCGCCATCGTGCCGAAAATTTACGATTCCTCTCTCGCCGATGAGAATCTGGAAATCGCCACCGAAGATGCATACGCCATGGCGCGGCAACTCTCGCGCGGCGCGGGATTGCTGATTGGAATCTCAGCCGCAGCTGCAGTTGTAGGTTGCTTGAAGATCGCCCGCAGCCTTCCGATCAGGAATGACAACGAGGCCGTGATCGTGACCATCCTGTGCGACTCCGGCGAAAAATACCTGAGCGAAAGATTCTGGACGGAAGGATGATTCCGGACGGAAGGCTGTAGGAAATCCAGGCGTCATCCCGAAGCCTCGCGCTTTTCTGGTAGACCCTCGGCTTCAGCCGGGGGCCCGCGGAGCGAGCGGGGCGAGGGATCTCGCGAGCAGCGAACCGACTTATTCCAACGATGCTGAAACTCTCCCGCTCTGATTACGACTCCCTCCGCCGCCACGGCGAAGAAACCTACCCCTACGAGTGCTGCGGCGTGCTGCTCGGCCGCTTCGAAGACGATGGCACCCGCGTCGTCGCTTCCATCGTCCGAGCCGCCAACACTCGCACCGACTCCGCCCACAACCGCTACAACATCGACCCGCGCGAACTGGTCAAGATCCAGCGCGAGAGCCGCGAACGCAACGAAGACATCGTCGGCTTCTACCACTCCCACCCCGACCACCCCGCACAATGGTCCTCCACCGACTTGGCCGAAGCGCATTGGCTCGGCTGTTCCTACGTCATCACCAGCGTGGAAAAAGGCAAAGCCGCGATCACCAACTCGTTTGAACTGTCCGGCACAGATGAATCGGACAAGAAATTGGCCAACGAAACGATGACAGTTACTTAGCCCAGCAGAACGGTTCAACTCCGGCAAACACTACACTTCGGTAATTCGTATGCCTCTCGCGTGGTTGGTAAGCTCGATCTGCGGGAGAAAGCCGGATGCAATTTCCCATTGATGCCGATCTCGCTGTGTTTCTCTACACGATCAGCAAGGTTCTCAGGAGCTTGCCTCGCTTGCGGCGCCTTCCCACCAGCCGCATTCCGAAGCTTTACCAAATCGAAAAACTGGATCCCCCTGCCTTGACCGACCGCCAGGCGAAATACTTCGCTGCCTACGATGAGAAGCTGGCAGCCATGAATTATTGGCCCGTCTGTACGTATCGCGTCACGAATTACGGCCACAATTTGATGCGCAACTACGTGAATCCAATGGAAACGGCTCGCTGCGTAGTGCTTATCCACGAGCTGGCGCTTAGGGTCAAGGGCAGACCCTCGCCCACCAACAGCTGCACGCTTTTCTTTCACACCCGCTTCAGCGATGCAAACATCCTGACCACGCGGAATATGCAGGTAAGAACCATCATGGATTGCCCTCCGTACCAGACCGTTCAGGAGAGGCCCGAGATATCCGAACCGGCAGAATTGAAATGCGAGCATGACCGCAAAGCGGCCACGATGGGTTGCCCGGTCGCCCCGCCGTCGAATGCCGACAGCATCTTCAAAGACGCTCAGGCGGAGCACGTGCGCTTCAGCGAATTTCAACTTTCGCGGGGTAACTACACACCGCTGCCCGACGGCAGCGGGTATGCGATCGCCGACAAAGCTCACTGGCGCGGAATCCGGAATCATCTGAATCGGTTCGCGCACCGATTCTCGCTCCGGAGATTCCTGCCGGCGGTGCTGGCTGGACTGGCCTTGCCGCTGCTGGCGGTGACGTACTTGGCCCCAGCCGCAGGCGAAGCGGCCCGAAACATCGGTTTCCCGCCCGTGGTCGCGGCGCAAACCATGATGCTCGCCTGTTATCTCATCGCCGGAGCCATCATCGGCTATTTGCTCGAGCGGCACACCTTCGTGTGGGTCTTCTTGCTTACTTACCTCACACTGCGCCTCGTCACATCGACGCATATCGGCCAGCTGCCATACAGCGCCTTCGCCGGATCCGTAGCCTACTCCGTGGCACAAGCCAAGAAGCGAAAGCGTGCGGTCCTGCTGCCCGCTCAGTAATGAAGCTCTTGCGCCGCTGCGTGAACATAGGCCTGGAGAGTCGTCACCAAATCCCCCGCCAGACGCGGCATTCGCACGATATTCACAAACGGGTCACAAAGCTCGCCCGAGACTCCAACCGATAAGAAGGTCGCGACAGCG
>JASHPH010000073.1 GCA_030038255.1 Candidatus Sulfotelmatobacter sp.
GAACGGCTCTGTTGATCATGCTGGATTCGGGGCTTCGACCCGGTGAGATCTTCCGCATGCGTTGGGAAAACATCCACTGGGATAAGGGGCTGATTTTCAACCCGCGTGGCAAGTCCAAGAAATCCCGCCGTTATGTGCCGCTCACCGAACGCGTCAAGATGGCCCTCTTGGGGCGTAGGACAGACGTGAGCGAAGGATGGGTCTTTCCTTCAAAGAAAGCGAAGTCCGGTCACATTACCGATCGTCAGGTTTCGAAGCAGTGGCTCGAGGCCAAGCGGTTGGCGGGCATTCCCGAATCTGTCGTGCTTTACTGTGCGCGTCATCGCTTCTCCACCGATGCGATGGAAGGCACAGGAAACGTGATGGCGGTGATGGATGCGATGGGACATCAGTCAGTGAACACCTCCCGCATTTACACGCACCCGAACATACAGCAGATCAGGGAAGCGATCGAGCGGCGGAACCGCCTTTCGCCGGCCACGCCTGTGGAAGCTGTGGAAGACTTGGCCACAAAAGTGGCCACAGTGCAGTGAATCAGCGGTGGAATGAAGAGCTGTAAATCATTGAAAGAAGGATGGTAGCGCTACCGGGAATCGAACCCGGGTTTGAAGATTGAGAATCTTCCGTCCTAACCCCTAGACGATAGCGCCCCGGAGAACCAAAGTATAACAAAAATCTAAGAACTCACTCGAAGGCAAAAGGCGTTGCCCTGCCTTCATCCATCACACGAGCCCGAGGACCGAGATGCTATCGTGACAAGTGACTTCCGCTTCGCCCACTCGTCCACATATCAGCGCGTTTTTCGGTTTCATTCCCGGAAATTTTGCGGGGTCGTATCGCTTTTATCAATGTAAACAGGCTGACATCCACAGGGCGTGAGGCTCTATATTAAGAGCGAGCGGGGGTATCACCCTTTGTCGACGACGGCTCGCACGAAAATCGAAAACAGACTGTAACCAGCAAGCACGAATTTTTATCAAAACATTTTTGTCAAACCATCTTTATCAAATCCAGGAGGATCAAGGAGTACCGATCATGGCAAAGAAAACGATGAAAAAAAGCCCAGGCGCCCAAACCCCCGACCCAAGTCCCGTCTCCAGCACTGGCGACAACAAGATGGAAGCCGCTGCTACAGGTTCCATCGTCGAAACGAAAACCACGACGAAGACTGCGAACAAACCAGAGCTTGTCGCGACGCAGACGCGCTCCAAGCTGGTTCCCATCAACCTGGACGATGAAATTCGCCAACTCGCCTACCTGCTCTCGGAGCGGCGCGGATTTCAACCCGGCCACGAAACCGAGGATTGGCTGAAGGCGGAGCGCGAAGTTCGGCAGCGCTACCAACAAACGAGCGCGTAACTCACTACGCTGTTCGAGGTTCTGGCGGTCGAGCCCCGGCCGCCGCCTGCCGGCGGTTGTCTGCCGCCGCCGCGAGGTGGCGGTTTGAGCGCCAGATTTTCTTCTCTCAGTTCCGTCGAGCAGCTGTCAGGCTTTTCCCGAATCTGTTGCGCATCGTCCTTCCTGCTGATCCCTCGGGTTGCCTCGCCCAATGCTTTCTGAAAAAATACTGCAGGGTTCCCCTTCCATGGCGGTGATTGGCGATTTTGCGTTACTGCTTGCCCTGGCATTGAGCGTTTATTCGTTCGTAGCCGGGCTGCTCGCCCTGCTCTCTCCCGACGATTCCACCTGGGCGCGCGTGGGCGAGACTGCGCGCCGCGCCGGCGTCGTGGTGTTCGGGGCGGTTCTGCTCGCGGCAATTGCCCTTGTCGCTTCCGCATTCCGCGACGATTTCACCATCGCCTACATTTTCCATCACAGCAATCGCGACCTGCCGGGGCCCTACAAGTTCGCCGTTCTTTGGTCCGGCCAGGAAGGTTCGCTGCTGTTTTGGGCGCTGCTGCTCTCCGGATACGGTTTTATTCTCCGCCTGCGCTATAAGACCGATCCTCGCCTCTTCGCGTACGCCTCAGTGATTCTCGCAGCCGTGCAGGTGTTCTTCCTGTCACTGGTTTATTTCGCCGCAAATCCCTTCGGCTTGATTGAGGGCCCGATGCGCGCCGACGGCAGCGGCCTCAACCCGCTGCTGCAATATCCCGAGATGGTGATTCACCCGCCCATGCTTTACCTGGGCTACGTGGGATTCACCATTCCCTTCGCCTTCGCGCTGGGCGCGCTGATTATGAAATACCCCGGTGAGAAATGGATTCACATCACGCGCCGCTGGACCATGGTCACCTGGGGATTTCTGACCTGCGGCATTTTCCTCGGCTCGCATTGGGCCTACTCGGTGCTCGGCTGGGGCGGCTATTGGGGATGGGACCCGGTTGAAAACGCGTCGCTCATGCCTTGGCTTGTGGGCACGGCATTTCTGCATTCGGTCATGATGCAGGAAAAGCGCGGCATGCTGAAGGTGTGGAACATGTGGCTGGTTTTCGCCACGTTCTGGCTGGCGATTCTGGGCACGTTCCTCACGCGCAGCGGCATCATCAGCTCAGTGCACGCCTTCGCTCAGTCGTCGATCGGAACCTGGTTCGCATGGTTTCTCGCCGTAAGTTTCGCGGTCTTCGTTTTCTTCTTCGTGAAGAACAAGAACAGCCTGCGCAGCGAGCATAAACTCGAGGCGCTGGTTTCGCGCGAATCGAGTTTCCTGTTCAACAATTTGCTCTTTCTTCTTCTCACGCTCGACGTGTTGTGGGGGACGTGGTTTCCGAAAATTTCTGAATTGGTGCAGGGCAACAAAGTCACCGTCGGCGCGCCGTTCTACAACCGCGTCGCGATTCCCGTCGCACTACTGCTCCTGCTTTTGACCGCCGTCGGCCCGCTACTGGCCTGGCGCAAAACGTCATTCGAGAGCCTGAAGCGCAATTTCCTCTGGTCCACGATCGGTGCGCTCGCCGTCGCGCTCTTTGTCATGTTCACTCCGGCGACGTGGGGATCGATCTTCGGCCTCAAGCCGTGGCATGACATCAGCTACTTCTACTCGCTGATGACAATTTTCCTTTCCGCCCTAGTCACCTTCACCGTGGCGTCGGAGTTCTACCGCGGCGGCCGCGTCATCTCGGAAAAAACCGGACAGGGCATGTTTGCCTCCATCGTCCAGCTTACGCACCGCAACACGCGCCGCTACGGAGGCTACATCGTTCACTTCGGCGTCGTGCTGGCCATGATCGGATTCTCCGGCGCCGCGCTCAACCAGGAAAAAGAAATGGAAATGGGATACGGCGACCACATGCAGATCGGCAACTACGACCTGGTCTGCCGTTCCTACACGCAGGATGACAATCCGAACCAGGCGAGCGAGTGGGCGCTCATCGATGTCTACCAGAATAGAGAGAAGATCGACACCATGACGCCGCAGCGCCTGTTCTACAAGGCGAGCCAGCAGGCCTCCACCAAGCCGCACATTCGTTCCACGTTCAAGGAAGATCTGTATCTTGTTTATGAGGGCCAGAATGACAAAGGCCAGCCGGTTATCAAGGCGCACTTGAATCCCATGGTGATCTGGATCTGGATCGGCGCGTGGGTGATGGTGCTAGGCACGGCCCTGGCGCTGGTCGAACCAGCTCCGGCCCCGGTCACAGTGCGCGTGCCGAAGATGGTGGAACGCGTGGCGCCGGTGGCAGGCGACTAGATTTTGCTCTCGCTTTGAAAGGGCGCGGCTTCGAGCCGCGCTGCAAGTGCAACACAATCAGCCCTCGGCTTTAGCCGTTGAGGGAACTGCGAAACAAAATCGGGATGAAGGAATCGAACTCAATCCGCCGCGCTTTTCACTGCGCGCTGCTTTGCCTCGCAGTCTTCATCTTCGCTGGCGCGGGCGACCCCGCCTCGCGCTTCACCGAGATCGGGCATCAGCTCATGTGCATCTGCGGATGCGGCCAGATTCTTCTAGAGTGCAACCATGTCGGCTGTCCCGACTCCGACAACATGCGCAACGAACTCATGGCTGCGGTCACGCGCGGCGACAGCGACAGCCTCGTGCAACAGGCGTTCGTACAGAAATACGGCCCGACAGTTCTCGCTGCTCCCACCACCGCCGGCTTTGACCGCGCCGCGTGGATCATGCCCATCGTCGCTCTGCTTCTGGGATTCGGCATCGTGATCCTCATCGTGCGGGCATGGAGAAATCGGCCTGAACCTGTGCTTGCCGACGGCGTGCGCCCCGCCGCCGGCGCGGAACTCGACAAATTTCGCGAGCAGGCCCGCCAGGAGACCGACGTATGACCTTCGAGATCACCTGCGCTCTTCTGGTCTCTGCCGCTGCGCTCGTGTACGTTTTTTATCTGCCGGGCAGGCTCTACCTCGGCCCCGAAAAGACACGCGCGTCATACTTGCGCGAGCGCAAGGATGCCGTCTACGAAAACCTGCGCGACTTGAATTTCGAGTACAAAGCCGGCAAAGTTCCCGACGCCGACTATCAATCGCTCAAGTCTTCCCTGGAGGACGAAGCCGCCGCGCTGCTGGCCGAAATTGCACGCCTGGAAGACGCCACGGCCGCGCCACGAAAAACGAGAGCATGAGAAGAATGCACATTCAAAACTCTGTCATCCTTAGCGGAGCAGCTGGTTCGCGAAGCAAAGCAGCCGCGCAGTCGAAGGATCCCTACGGTTTCCGAGGAACCCTCGCGTCCCTTGTTGCGATCCTCCTCTTAACCGCCCTCGTCTCCGCCCAAACTCTCACCGGCACAGTGAAGAATTCCACCACGGGCAAACCTTCCGCCGGCGACGATATCGTTCTGCTGAGCCTGAGCCAGGGGATGGAAGAGTCCGGGCGCACCAAGACCGACGCCAAGGGCAACTTCAGCTTCAAGCTCGACGACGCGCAGGCGCCGCATCTGGTCCGCGCCATTCATGAGGGCGTGACGTATCACCGCATGGCGCCTCCGGGAACTACCTCGGTTGAGGTCGAAGTTTACGACGTCGCCAAGAAAGTGGAAGGCATTGAAGTGGTCGCCGACATCATGCGCGTGCAGGCCGAGCAGGGCCAGCTCGAAGTCATGCGCGCCTTCGCCATGCAGAACAACTCCAAGCCGCCGCGGACCCAGATGAACGAACGCAATCTGGAGTTCTTCGTTCCCGAGGGCGCGCAGATCGTTGAAAGTGAAGCGATGACTGCCGGCGGACAGCCGATCAAATCCGCGCCTGTTCCCGTCGACGACAAGAAGACCCGCTACGCTTATCTTTTCCCGCTGCGTCCCGGCACCACGCAGTTTCAGCTGGCGTACCAGCTTCCCTATACCGGCAGCGCCAACATCGATCCCAAGAGCCTTTATCCGCTGCAGCATTTCGTCGCCATCCTGCCCAAAGGCATGCAGTTTGCCGGCGCTCCGGGCGCGAATTTTCAGCCCATGAGCGATCCGCAGCAGCCCGACGCCAACGTCCAGGTCGCCTCCGGCGCAAAGTTGGGTCAGACGCTGGCCTTCAAGATCACCGGAGAAGGCACCCTGCAGGCTCGCCAGGAAAATGCGGGTGAGCCCGGCGAAGGCGGACAGAGCTCAGGACAAACTGCAGAGAGCCGCCCTGGCGGCGGTCTTGGCCCGCCCATCGACGCGCCTAATCCGCTACAGAAATATCAGCTCTTCATTCTCGGTGGCTTCGCCCTGGCTCTGGTCGCCGGAGGAGTCTTCGTGGCTTCGCGGCAGCAAGCGGCCCAGCGCGCTGCCGCGCAAGGAGCAGCCGGTGACGAAGAGGAAGTTTTCGCTGTCGCTGAGGTCGCGGCCGCACGCAACGGTCGAAGCGCGCCAACGCCGGCCCACACGGGCAAAACGGCCGCGCAGCCTGGTTCCCGACCTTCCTCGTCCATGTTGCTGGAAGGTCTGAAAGAGGAACTCTTCCAGCTCGAAGTCGAGCACAAACAGGGCCGCATCTCCCAGGAAGAATATGAAAAGACCAAGGCCGCCCTCGACCAGACCTTGCAGCGCGCCCTGAAGCGCGGAGCCGTGAGGCAGACTTAAACCGCATCCCCCTCGGAATAAGCCACTTGCAGTCTGGAACTCTCGCGCGTGCCGCGCCGTATCTCACTATGAATCCACACGTTTCGAGTACCATCTAATTATCGAGATCTTCTGTAGAGAAAGCTTTACTGAAAAAGTCTATGGGAAACACATTCAAGACCGCGTTTCTGCTCACGCTGCTTACGCTGCTGCTGATGTTCATCGGCCGCTATTTCGGCGGCCAGAGCGGCATGATGCTGGCGCTCATCTTCGCCGCCGTGATGAACTTCGTCTCCTATTTTTTCTCCGACAAGATTGCGCTGGCTATGTACCGCGCCCAGCCGGTCACGCGCGAGCAACTGCCGCGCGCTTATGAGATCGTCGAGCGGCTCACGCAGAAAATCGGCATTCCGATGCCGAAGATTTACGTGATTCCGACCGAATCGCCCAACGCCTTCGCCACGGGTCGCAATCCGAGCCACGCTTCGGTGGCCCTAACGCACGGAATTCTGGGCCTGCTCAACGACGAAGAACTCGAAGGTGTGCTGGCGCACGAACTCGGCCATGTGAACAACCGCGACATCCTGATCAGTTCCGTCGCCGCTACGATCGCCGGCGCCATTACCATGCTCGCCAGCATGGGCCGCTGGGCCATGATTTTCGGCGGCTTCGGCGGCCGCGATCGCGAGGACCGCGGCGGTGGAGGTCTGGCCGCGCTCTTTATGCTGATCGTCGCGCCCATCGCGGCGTCACTGATCCAGCTTGCCGTGTCGCGTTCGCGCGAATATCAGGCCGATGCTACCGGCGCACATTTCACCGGCAATCCCTACGCCCTGGCCAGCGCGCTGCAGAAACTCGACGCCTATTCGCGCCGTTTGCCCTTGCAGGCCACGCCGTCGACGGCGCACCTGTTCATCATTCAGCCGTTCCTGGGCGTGAATTTTGCAAATCTGTTCTCGACCCATCCGCCCATCGCCAAGCGCATCGAGCGCCTGACTGGCCGGCCAGCGGAGTTTATGCAGTAAAGGCAGCACTCGGCATTCAGCACTCAGCATTCGGTCGCTCGGCTGCAAGGACACGCGCCAAGCGCGTTCTACCCGAGAGCCTGACGGGCTGAATGCTGATTGCTGAATGCTGAGTGCGCGTGACGTAGGTAACTCCACCGCAGCCTACGCCGATATTAGAATCGAATTCAATGTCGCCTGAGACCGCCAGCGCTGTTTCCCAGAAAGCCGCCGAAAAAGCCGCTGTCCAAGCCAAGGATCTGGAAAAGGCTCTTCGCCGCGTCATTCGCGGTAAAGACGACGTTGTCCGCCTGGCGCTGGTCAGCATCCTCGCCCGCGGACATCTGCTCATTGAAGGCGTTCCCGGCGTCGGCAAGACCACGCTCGGGCAGGCGCTAGCCCGCGCGATTGATTGCACGTTTCAGCGCGTGCAGTTCACCAGCGACATGCTACCCTCCGACGTACTCGGGATTTCCGTCTATTCCGCGATGGATCAGCAATTCGAATTCAAACGCGGCCCGGTCTTCACCAACGTCTTACTCGCCGACGAAATCAACCGCACCACGCCCAAAACGCAATCTGCTCTGCTTGAGGCCATGAACGAAGGCCAGGTCACGGTCGACGCGCATTCGTACGAACTGCCGCAGCCGTTTCTGGTCATCGCCACGCAGAATCCGGTGGAGCATCATGGTACGTATCCTCTGCCCGAATCGCAGCTCGATCGCTTCCTGCTGCGGGTGCGCATGGGATATCCCGATCCGCAGGCCGAGCGCGAAATTTTGCGTTCCGAGGCCGGCGCATCGCAGATCGAAGCCATGCGCCCGGTTCTTAGTGGCGCCGATGTCCTTGAAATGCAGCAGGCGGTAAAGCAGATTCGCGTGGACGAATCGCTGGTGAGCTACGCGCTCGAAATTGTTCGCCGCACACGCACGTCCGAGTTTCTTTCCCTCGGCGTTTCGCCACGCGGCTCACAGGCGCTCTATCGCGCCGCCCAAGCCATGGCGTTCCTCGAAGGCCGCGCCTTCTGCACTCCCGAGGACTTCAAGCCGCTCGTGATTTCGGCCTTCGCCCACCGCATCGTGGTCAACGGCCACTATGCCTCCACGCTGAAAAAGTCGGAGCAATCGGACCAGGTGCTAAAGGAAATCGTGGAGACCGTCGCCGTCCCGATCTGAAAAGGGACTCACGCTACCGATACCCCGCACCAACGCGAGTCCTTGGCGTCCTCCGATCGCACGCTGTACTGTGCCAGCCGCGTTTCCGTGAGAGAATCTGACTTCACATGATTGCCGAGGTCATCCTAGAGGCCTACGACGCAGACGGACATCAGGTCTCTCAGCCCTTTCATGGCCGCAGGGGTCTTCACTCGACGTTTCCCATGGGCCGCTACGTCAGCCAGCCGCTAAGCGTTCAGTGCAGCACTTTGGAAGACGTGCGTCGGTTTCTGTGCGGTTGCCGCGCCGTCTCAGATGAGGAACTGTTCGGCAAGAGAGATTACTGGCAACCGCCCGACGAGTTCGAAAAGCGCAAGGCGGGTGATTGTGAGGACTTCTCTCTGTGGACGTGGCGTCAACTCTCCGCGATGGGTTTCGACACCCGCGTAGTTTTCGGAAAGCACGGACGCTACGGCATCGGCCACGCGTGGGTCGAGTTTTTCGAGGATGGCAAGTGTTTCCTCGTCGAACCACAGGCTCGCTATCTCGGTCTTCGATTTCCCCGCTTGTCAACACTTCGATACGAACCAAGATTCTCGGTCGCTTGGGACGGTCAGGTAGTTAGATACTATGCGCACAAGAACACTGCTTCATTCGCTCCCCGCTGGGGCTTTGCTTTAACGCTCATTCCAGAGTGGGTCAATATCTGGGGACACGCTTGGCTCAAAGCCGTGCTTGGTTTACCTTCTGCGCTGGCGAAGAAGCTGTGGCGAATGGCACGTCGGCATCTCCATACCGCAGACAACGGTTAAAGTTGCACTGAGCCGCGG
>JASHPH010000074.1 GCA_030038255.1 Candidatus Sulfotelmatobacter sp.
GACTTGGCGAGAAATAAACGCACGGGAAGGGTGCGACTTCCAGTCGCACCGCCGCCCGACCTATAACTCGGAATAAGTCCCGTAGGGACGGCAGGTATCAGATGTTAGAAGTCCGCCGGAGCTATGTGGCTGGTAGCAACTGCTCTAGCCACTCAGCGAGTTCCCGAAAGCTCTCGCGTCGGCGCTCAAGGATCCACTCGGTGATCGCCACGGAGTGCCGCATCTTGTCAAACGCGACTCGATTCTCCGACAACTCAGCAAATATTTCGCTCAGGACCCGCGCGCCATCGATTTCGGCAGTCCAGTCAGCGGGAGCGGCTGCCGGGCCCCTGCAGTAATACCGCTGATCCGCCCGCTTTTGGTCGATTAGCTGCTGCACTTCATCGGGTGTGACTTCCGGCAGGCGGAAACCATCGCTCCCGTTGGCCACCGCCGCGACAGCCTCAGCGTCCAGAAGGAAGTTCTCGTACATTCGTCGCGGCAGGAACCGTGCTAGACCCTGACTCGCCCTCCGCATGTCCTCCTTGTCAGCATCGCTGAGGCACTCTGAGTCGAGAACAAACGCCACAGCCGGGGGCATGAGCGTATTGCCGCCCGAAAGCCGCCGGTACACGTCAAACATCTTTCTCTTGTCGCGGGCCTGCAGGTCGCCTGTCTGCCTGACTCCAACCACCGAAGTGCCCATCAAGCGGCGGTTGGCTAGCACGCTAAGAATCCGAGGGAAACAGGCCTCCTCAGTCTGCCCTTCGACCCACAGGACATTGTCGGCTCCGAACACATCTGAAAGCCGCGCGCCTAGCTCGGACAGATACGCCTGCAAATCCTTGGCACTCGTGGGATCAATGGGCTGCAGCGAGGTCCCGCCGTCGGTGAAGCGCGCCACCGTAAGGGTCGCGGGCTCCGCTGCTGTAATGACGCCCGGCGAATGGGTGCTAAAGATGTATTGGTGCTGAGGGTATTGCTTCAGAACGTCGATTAGCTTCCTCACGGCTCCGGGATGGAGAAAACTCTGGGGCTCATCAACAAGGATGACCTGTGGATGGTCCGACGTCATCACGACGTACATTATGGCCAGCACCTGTCCGACCCCAGAGCCACACTCGCTCAACGGAATCGCTAGATCCTCTCGCTGCGTCGTCGGGTCGTGGGGCCAAATTATGATTTGCACGTTCCCGCCAGGAACGGCCCGCACGGAAACCTGCCTTATCTGGGGAAGGATTTTACAAACCAATTCGTTCAGTCGTCTAAATCTCTCGGGGTTGGCCTTAAGGGTGTTAATCGCTTCGGGCAGATTCTGGGCATTTGGAGCGAGCGTGGAATTGTTTCCAAAAGGGCACTGGCCCACATTGAACCGCTCTGCCACAAACCTATAGATTCTTGCGCGCAGGGGACCCACAATCGAGACTGGCAGATAGTCGGTCGGCACGGCTCGAGCGAAGCCGGCGAGGGCGAACTCTTGGCCGTCTCGCGCGAACACGCTCAGCATCTGCAAGTTACCGTCGCTATCACGAGGGCCCATAGGGTACTTACCGAGGGGCGGCCCCTCAGCAGTAAACCGCTCCCCGGCTGGCCATCTCGCTAGCTGTAGCGATACAGAGAACTCTGGCTCCCGCGACAGCCACGCTAAGAAAGGCCCCTCAGTCGCGCGCGCTTGGTAGGGTCTGTTGCCGGGGATGGGGAAGCCCTGCTGCGGCAATGGCAACTGGTGTTGGCTTTCGCCCATAAGGCGAAATAGCTCGTCGCGCCCCAGAGAGAAAGTCACACGTACTACAGATTCGACCGACGGCTGAGCGCCTGGAAAGCCAACAGTGCGGAGGCTGCGATGCGGGCTGGGAGAAAACTGGAGAGTCATGGCTTCCAGGAGCGCAGTCTTTCCCGCACTGTTCTGGCCAGTAATGACGTTGAACCCCGGTTTAAGCTCGACCTCGCCAGAGTCGAGGAAGCTCTTAAAGTTGCGGACTTGGATCCTGGCGATCCTCATACGGAGGGCCAATTATAGATGCGCGCGGGGCTCCCTCGCGTAGGGATTCCTCGCTGCACTCGGAATGACAACGCGGGCGAGGGCGCCCGCGCCACACACTACTCTCTCCAGCGCCTGAACAGCAGCGCGCCGTTCGTCCCGCCGAAGCCGAAGGAGTTCGTCATGGCGTATTCGAGTTCGGCCTTGCGGGAGTGGTTGGGCACCAGGTCCATGCCGGCGGTGTCGGGGTCGGGGTTTTCGAGATTGATGGTCGGCGGCAGCATCTGGTCGCGCAGCGCCAGCACGGTGATGCCGGCTTCGAGCCCGCCCGCGCCCCCGAGCAGGTGGCCGGTCATGGATTTCGTGGAGCTCACGGCCAGCTTGTGCGCGCCAAAAAAATTGCGGATGGCGTGGGCCTCGAGTGTGTCGCCGATCGGCGTGGATGTGCCGTGCGCGTTGACGTAGCCGACCACGCTGGGCGTGACGCCCGCGTCGCGCACAGCGTTGCGCATCACGCGGAATCCGCCTTCGTGCTCGGGCGCGGGCTGGGTCATGTGGTAGGCGTCGCCCGACATGCCGTAGCCCGCGAGCTCGGCGAGAATGGGCGCACCGCGCTTGCGGGCGTGTTCCAGCTCTTCGAGGATCATGATGCCGGCGCCCTCGCCGATGACGAAGCCGTCGCGCGCCTGGTCCCAGGGACGGCTGGCCTTTTCGGGCTCGTCGTTGCGGGTGGAGAGCGCGCGCATGGCGGCGAATCCGCCCACGCCCATGGGAGTGATGGCCGCCTCGGAGCCGCCGGCGATCATGACGTCGGCGTCGTTGTGCTGGATGATGCGGAAGGAATCGCCGATGGAATGGGCGCTGGTGGTGCAGGCGGTCGCCGTGGCTTCGTTTGGTCCCTTGGCGCCGTAGCGCATGGAGACCTGCCCGGCGGCAAGATTGATGATGGCGGAGGGAATAAAGAAGGGAGAGATTTTTCGCGGGCCGCCCTTCAGAAGCTCTTCGTGCTCGCGCTCGATGATGTCGAATCCGCCGATGCCGGAGCCGATGTGCACGCCCACGCGCTCGTCGTTTTCGGGCGTGATTTTCAGGCCCGACATCTTGATGGCTTCATCGCTGGCGGCGATGGCTAGGTGGATGAAGCGCGCCATCTTCTTGACTTCTTTTTTCTCGATGTAGTTGAGCGGGTCGAAGTTTTTGACCTCGGCGGCAATCTGGCAGGCGAAGTTGGACGCGTCGAAATGAGTGATGCGCGCCACGCCGCTCTTGCCGGCGACCAGGCCCTTCCACACTTCCTCGGTGGAATTGCCGACGCCGCAGATCAAGCCGAGGCCCGTGACTACGACCCTGCGAGCCAATTACTTGCCTGCCTTGGCGTGCTTGCCGATGTAGTCGACGGCGTCCTGCACGGTGCGGATCTTTTCGGCGTCCTCGTCGGGAATCTCGATGTCGAAGGCCTCTTCGAAGGCCATGACCAGTTCGACCGTGTCGAGCGAATCGGCGCCCAGGTCGTCCACGAACGACGCGCTCGATGTGACTTCTCCTTCATCCACCCCAAGCTGCTCCACGATGATTTGTTTCACTTTCTCGTCTACGGCTGCCATGTGTCTCCTCGCTTGCCTGAGAATTAGATTTGAATTCCGTATTTCGGTTGCAATCGCAGTTGTCTTGCGTTCCGGTTATGTTGCGCACTGCTGTACGGAAAAAAGGCGAGTGTGTAGTGTAATGGTCCCGGTGAATCAGTGTAAAGAAACAGCGGCGCTGGTTCGGCTGACGCAAAGGTTCGCCTGGGATTGCACCTGTTCTGACACCTTCTGAATCCTAAAGGTTGGCGTTGCCGGGGTCAAACGTCGCTGCAGGGTAGTGCGGTTTATGATGATGACGCGGTCGCGCAAAAAGGAGTTCGGCGTGAAACACGCATTGTGGTTGCTGGTGGGGTTGGTGCTGTTCTGCCCCGCGTTTTGTGCGGCATCATGTCCGGCGGGGCAGGCCAAGGACGAGGCCACGCTCGTCCAGATCGAGCAGACCTGGGCGCGGGCGCTGGAGGAGCAGGATGTTCAGGCGCTCTCATGCATTCTGGCGGGCGAGTTTGAGGATTCTGATCCCGAGGGTAAGTTGTCGGATCGTAAGGCGACGCTGGCGAAGGCTGTAGGTGGACCCTCGATCCATCACGAACTCTCGGACTTGCACGCTCACCTGTATGGCGATTTCGGATACATTCGCGGGGTGGCGAAAGCGATGAATCGGCAGACGAAGATCATCGCCAAGGTCCGATTCACTGATGTCTACGTATATCGCGACGGCCGATGGCAATGCGTGGCGGCCCATGAGTCGAGCTTCCCGCGGCCGAACACTTAGGAAGAGACGAGATTATGCGTGCCGTTGTACAGCGCGTGAGCCGCGCCAAGGTCAGCGTCAACGAATGGACGAGCGGCGAAATCGGGTTTGGATTGCTGGTTTTGCTCGGTGTGGCACATGAGGATACCGAGGCCGACGCGACCTATCTCGCCGAGAAGATCGCGGGGCTGCGCATCTTCGAGGACGAAGACGGAAAGATGAACCTCAGCGTGCAGCAGGTCGGCGGCAGCGTGCTGGCGGTCTCGCAATTTACGCTTTACGGAGACACCAGGCGCGGCAAGCGGCCGTCGTTCGACGCTGCCGCGCCGCCGGAGCAGGCACGGCGCTTGTATGAGTTTTTTGTAGCGCGCGTTCAGGATCTCGGGCTCCGCTGCGAGACCGGGCGCTTTCAGGAGATGATGGACGTGGAACTGGTGAACGAAGGCCCGGTGACGATTCTGCTGGATTCGAAGAAGGGTTTCTAAAACCAGGTGTTCTAAAATCGGGGATTCTAAAATAGAAACTCCTATGTCGACGACCGAACAACTCGTATCCGCCGCGCTTAATCTTGCGCGTCTCGATCTGGCTCAAATCCGTTCGCAATTTCCCGCGCTCGCGCAAACCGTCAACGGCCATCCGGCCATTTTTTTCGACGGCCCGGGCGGAACGCAGGTTCCGCAGCGCGTGATCGACGCCATTTCCGACTACCTGCGCCGCGATAATGCGAACTCGGGCGGAGCCTATCCCACCAGCCGCCGCACCGATGCCGTCATCGCCGCGGCCCGCGAGGCCATGGCCGACTTCTTCCACTGCGGCGCGGACGAAGTGGTCTTCGGCATGAACATGACCGCGCTGACGTTTGCTATCTCTCGCGCGATCGGGCGCGAGCTCAAGGCGGGCGATGAAATCGTCGTGACACGACTTGATCACGATGCCAACGTTTCTCCGTGGCTGGCAATGGCCGAAGACTGCCAAAGAAACGATCGGGGCGTTACCGTCCGTTGGGCCGAGATCCACGACGAAGACTGCACGCTCGACATGGCCGACCTGACTTCGAAGATCAATTCAAAGACGAAGCTGGTCGCGGTCGGCTACGCCTCGAATGCTGTCGGCACCATCAATCCGGTGCGGGAAATTGTTCGTCTCGCCCATGCCGCCGGAGCGCTCGCCTACGTCGACGCCGTTCACTATGCGCCGCACGGCCTGATCGACGTGGCCGCGCTCGATTGCGATTTCCTCGTCTGCTCGACGTACAAATTCTTCGGCCCGCACATGGGTGTGCTCTTTGGCAAGCGTGAACACCTCAAGCGCTTTCGCCCTTACAAGGTCCGCCCGCTCACCGACGCGATTCCGTTCCGCTGGGAGTACGGCACGCTCAACCACGAGTGCATCGCCGGCATCACGGCGTGCGTGGACTACATCGCTGATCTGGGGCGACGCGCCCTATCTGCGAGTGGGAACAGCGAAGCTGAGCGATTTTCTCGCCGCGCAGCTATCAAAGCCGGGTATGAACTCATCCATCGGCACGAACGCGTGTTGCTGGAACGTGCCGTCGTCGGCCTGCAGAAAATCCCCGGCCTCAAGATTTATGGGATCACCGATCGGGCGCGCTTTGACGAACGCTGCGGAACGCTAGCAGTGAGAATCGAAAACCACACGCCGCTGGAGCTCGCGACGAAGCTCGGCGAGCGCGGCATTTTCACCTGGGATGGCAACTACTACGCCCTCAACCTCACCGAGCACCTGGACGTGGAAAAGTCTGGCGGCTTCCTGCGCATCGGACTCGTGCACTACAACACGGCGGAGGAAGTCGACCGCCTGTTGGCGGCGCTGGGCGAGATCGTTGGCGGGTGAGTCCGTGTGGGGACAGTGTGAGCACAGGATGAGCGATGTGCTGGTTGAGGCCTGCGGGTTTTTCTCTCCAAGAGCTCTTGGTGCGTATCTGACCTGCAGCTCAGCGGCTAAAGCCACGTTCCTTTGCAGAGCTTGCGGCACGACTGAAGTCGTGCCCTTCCCTTTACGTGCACTCGCGAGGCGCGGGTGCCGCTCTTGACGTGGCTAAATCCCCCACCTCTCGCGCAAAAAGCGCGCGAGAAATGGGGCACCCAGCGATCGGCGTCCTTACAGGTTTCCTAATATCTTCTTGGCTATCTCCGAGCCGCGGCCACGCGCGTCGGGAACCCAAATCGTGTTGAGGGCGATCAAAGCGTCTCCCTTCTGCACGAGGAGAAGATGTCCGAACGCGCCCATCATGGCGTGATCGCCAACTCCCGCCACTTCCTCGTAGCCAGGCAGGGCGGCTTGTTCTGCGCGCATGGCGACCCAGGCGTCGCTCCCCCCGCTCCGCTGCACGGTGAAGGAAAATACTTTGCCATCCGCCACCGGCTGAGTCAGCGCCAGCGTCTTAACCACTCCTTCGAGATTATTGGCGTCCTTCATCAGCGCGGGGAGATTGTCGTCCTTCGGGCCGGGACGATTGTTGACCGCGTCCACCTGCTTTTTCGCCACTTCCGCTGCCTGGCGTTGCAACTGCGCGAAGGCCGCCTGGGTGGTGTAGTAGGCGCAACCCGGTTGGTCGTTCTCCGTGATCTCCGCACTTCGCTCGATGGCGACTCCCAAGACCTGCTGCAAATCCGCCGTCGAAAGCAGCCGGCAGCTGTTGCCGGTCTCCACCACTTTCATCGTTTCGCTTGATCCGCCCGTGACGGCGGCTTTATACGCTGTGACTTTGTGCTTGACCCAGTACGCTCCATAGACCGCCGCGCCGACTCCCAACACAAACAGCACGACCAGCACTCCGCCCACCACCAGCAGTATCTTCCCCAAGCCTGATCTTTTTGCAGGCGTGACCGCCGCAGGCGCAGGTGGACCCTGGGATTGGACAGATTGAGCCGGAGAAGATGGAAGCGGAGCACCTTGAACCGGCGTCGCTTGGGCGACAGCCCCCGGCCCCGCCGCCCGTGCCCCACACTTGTTACAGAACGCGCCGTTTAACGGCGCACCGCAACTTACGCAAAAGCCCGCCATAGGACCTCCAGCGCGAGGAACCCTTGCGCCAAGGCTCGGCCCTCAGTCATCTGAGGTGCAAGCCCCGCCGCGCGATGGCCCCCTACTCTACGCTCATCCTGAGGGGCTTCAAGTGGAAACGCGTGAGCTTAGAGCGGTTTGCGGGCTTATCTCGATGCTGACTACTGTTGCGGGGCTGAAGGCTGCGCGGACGTCACGGCTGCTTCGGAAACGACCAGCATCTCGTAGCCCTTGCCGTTCACCTTGAACTTCATCTTGTCCTTGCCGATCGTCAGTTCGACGGGCGCGTTCACCGGCAGCAATTCTTTGTGTGCCTCTTTTTCCTGGCGCACGTGATACTCGGTGGTGTCGGTGCGGATCACGTATTCCTGGCACATGATGTCAGAGGTTTTCTTGCCCTTGCTCTGGGAGCCGCAGGCAACCGAATTCTCCGAAACGATGGTTCCTTGCGTTTCTTGTTTGTCCTTGGCCCAAGCCACGCCCAGGCAAATTGCGACGACCGACAACACCAGCGACATCTTCTTCATAGGAATCTCCTGACCACTCTCCTGATCATCCTGCTGATGGTGCTTCTGATCGGAGTCGCTGCACTAGATGCCAAACGTCATCAGACAAACGTCATCCCAATCAACGTCAGCCAAAAGCACGTCAGCCCGGGACTCGAGTCCCGGGCTGAGCAAAGAAACTCCAGAGCCGCGCGCACTCAAACCGTTCGTCGCCTTCAGCCAGGCTTTAAGGCCAGCGCTTCGCGCCGTCTTCCCATCCGGCGGCGCGCACCGGCTGTGGCGCGGGCATCGCGGGCGAGCTCGGAATCGGAATCCGGGCGGTGGCTGAAGGGCCATTCACGGCGGCAGCCAAGGTCGGCTTCGCCATGTCGGAAACGGGCTCTTTTTCCTCGGAGAGCAGCGGGGCCACCAGGCGCAGGGCCTCGACTTCCTTCTCCAAACGGGTTAGTTCCATCTCTTTCTGCCGCAACACTTCGTAGACATTCTTCATAACCGGGGCACCTGCAGGTTGTGTCATCGAAACCTTTCCCTCGCACTTTAGCAGAGTTGCCTGTGTTGTCAAGGATTTCCAGCGATCAGGGAGTTGTATGATTTGGACCACAGAACGCCTCTTATAACGCGGTAACTAGCGTAGTAACAGGACGGCGGCGACCGTTCCAGCTATCACCAGGATCGCCCCAAGGATGTACTTGTTGGCAGAGAACCAGGA
>JASHPH010000075.1 GCA_030038255.1 Candidatus Sulfotelmatobacter sp.
AAAGAATGGCTCCTCAGGTAGGACTCGAACCTACAACCCTCCGGTTAACAGCCGGATGCTCTGCCATTGAGCTACTGAGGAGTGTGGTGAGTTGGGCGCTCGGCGCCCGGACTCCTTTTGACGCTTTTCATCATAGCATCTCAGGGCTGAATCAGGGAAAAGCAATGGCACCCTTGCAGCACTACCGCGGCCGGGAAATCTTAAAGGCGAACTAACCCCTGGGTCCTCGCGAGCGCGGACCGAGCGGGCCAGGCAAAGCCTCCGGCCGCTCCCCAGGCAAAGCGTCTTAGTGCACGCCGTGGCTGTTCAGGAAATCGCCGTAGCGCTGGTCAACTGTCTGAATGTGGTTCTTCAGCCACTGCTGCAGAAAGGTCATTAGCTGCACGGTGACGTAGCTGGTGCCAGCATCGAACTCCTTCTTGAACGCCAGAACTTTGTCCGTCAGTGCTTTGTGTTCGGCGCGGTGGGCGACCAGCCCGGGGAAATTATGATTTTGCATCAGCATCTCTTCTGCCGAAAAGTGGTGAACGGTGTAGTCGATCAGCCGGCGTAGAACATCGCCTACGATGTCCTTGCCATGCCCCCGGCTCATGGCCACGTGCAACTCGTTTATGAGGTCGAAAAGTTTTTTGTGCTGGTTGTCCAAGGCGGCGACTTTCACGCTGTAGCTGTCCTTCCACTGAAACGTTGCGCTCATTTTCGGTCCTTTCCGGGCGATCCTCACTGGCGTTGTGTAGCGGGCGCTTCTGGCGACTGCATCGAACCGCAATGCTGCTTCGCCTTTTCAGAATAGCCACCGCCAACGTTGGCAGCCCATATCACTGAGGTCTCGGAAGAAAGAGGTTGTTCCCGAATCAGATCGTTTCCTGTTCCGGAATCGAGCGCGACGTTTCTGTTACGCTAGCAAAAATGCCTGCGGGAAGAGCGCTGGCACGGATTCGCGCGCTGTCTTGCGGTTTCTCGCGAACATTTCTCTGTCTTCGCAGGTGGCTGAGGTTCTTATGTCAGGAGGCTCGCGTTTGTCCGCATCTCTGCTTTTGTTCTCGCTGTCTTTCTTCTCGTTATTTGTAGTCGCTGCCGCCCTGCACGCTGCCGACAAGTCGAAACCGTCGGCACCTCCCGCGGCTGAGGCCAAACCGGTGGTCGACGTTTTTCACGGCACGAAAGTTGTCGACAACTATCGCTGGCTGGAAGACGCCACGAATCCGGCAACGCAGAAGTGGGTGGACGGGGAGATGTCGTACACCCGCGCCCTGCTCGACCCTCTGCCCGGACGCGAGCAACTGCGCAAGCGCCTGACAGAGCTGCTCGCGATCGGCAGCGTCACGCCGCCGCAAATCGCCGGCCGGTACTACTTCTACACTCGCCGCGAAGGCATGCAGAATCAGCCTGTCCTATATGTGCGGGAAGGAGTGAATGGCAGCGACCGCGTCCTGGTTGACGTGAACCAGCTCGCCGCCGACGGCACCGTCGCGCTCGACTGGTTCGAGCCGTCGGAGAACGGCAAGTATGTCGCCTACGGAACTTCGGCTTCCGGGTCCGAGATGAGCACGTTGCACATCATCGAAACCAAGACCGGGACCGTGCTGCCCGACACAATTGATCGTACCCGCGATTGTTCCATCGCGTGGCTGCACGACAGTCATGGCTTCTACTACACGCGTTATCCGAAAAAAGGAGACGTGCCCGAAGGCCAGGAACGATACAACCGCCACGTGTTCTACCACGAACTCGGCGACGACGTCGAACACGACGACGCAATCTTTGGCGAAGGGCGCGATCCCGAGGACTGGCCGGAGATCCATCTTTCAAACGACGGCCAGTGGCTGCTGATTGATGTCGAACAGGGCTGGGCCAAGTCCGAACTTTTTCTGATGGACTTGAAGAAGAACACGCCGCCCACGCGCGTCACGACGGGCAAGAATTTTCTCTACCGGGGAGAAGTGTACGGAGGCAAGCTCTACATCACCACCAATGAAGATGCGCCGCGCTATCGTGTCTTTGTCACCGACGCCGGCGACTACGAGCGCGAACATTGGAAAGAACTCATCTCGCAGGCCGACGCTGTTCTTGAAAGCACGGCCATCTATGGCGGCAAGCTGTTTGCGCAGTATCAGCAGAACGCGTCGTCACAATTGAAAATTTTAAATCTCGACGGCAAGAAGCTGGCCGACCTCACCCTTCCCGCGCTGGGCACGGTGTTCGGCTCGGGTGGGCGCTGGAATCGGGATGAAATTTTCTACGGCTTCGAATCGTTCACCTTCCCGTCCTCCATTTATCGCTACGACCTGAAAGACAACTCCACTTCGCTCTGGACGAAAGTCGCCGCGCCCTCCATCGATTCCTCGGCCTATGAGGTCAAGCAGGAGTGGTTCAAGTCGAAAGACGGCACACACGTGCCCATGTTCATCGTGCAGAAGAAAGGTCTGGAGGAAAGTGGCCGCAATCCCACGCTGCTCACCGCCTACGGCGGCTTCAACGTCAGCGAGTTGCCCGAGTTCGACTCCGACATCTTTGCGTGGCTCGAGCATGGCGGCATTTACGCCGTGGCCAATCTGCGCGGCGGCGCCGAGTTCGGCGAAGACTGGCACCGCGCGGGCATGCTCGACAAGAAGCAGAACGTTTTCGACGACATGATCGCCGCGGCCGAGCATCTGATCGCGGAAAAATATACCGACTCGCGCCATCTCGCGATTCAGGGCGGATCGAACGGCGGCCTGCTCATGGGCGCCATGATCACGCAGCGCCCCGACCTGTTTCGCGCCGTCGTCTGCCAGGTGCCGCTGCTCGACATGCTGCACTATCAGGAGTTTCAGATCGCCAGGCTGTGGATCCCGGAGTACGGCAACGCGGAAAACCCCGAGCAGTTCAAGTGGCTCTACGCCTACTCGCCTTACCACCACGTGAAGGCCGGCGTGGAGTATCCCGCGATCTTGTTTATGACCGCCGACACCGACACGCGCGTCGACCCGATGCATGCCAAGAAGATGACCGCGCTGATGCAGGCCGAGGCTCGAAATGGATCGAGCCGGACGCGTCCGATCTTATTGAGAATCGAAACGAAGGCCGGCCACGGCGCGCGCAAGCCGGTGGCGAAGCAGATTGAGGAGTTGACGGATGTGTATTCGTTTTTGTGGTGGCAGGTGGGGGTGAAGGAGTAGGGTGAGCCCAAGCGAGCAGACCGTTCCCAGCGCGCTATGCCTCCGCACCCAGTGGGCCCGCACCGGAAAGAGCCCCCGTAGAGCCCCAAACCCCAGCCAATCACGTAGAGAACGAAAGCAAGGAACGTATACCGACTGTAAAGCCTGTCGAGCCTTTCCTCCTGCTGTCTAGCCACCTCCAGAACATCGCTGCCCATCTTTAGCAGCGGAACGTCGGTCACCATCAGCAAACCGAGGTCGACTTGCGCTAGTCCGAGGGTGACGGAGTCGTGTGGGCCATTCTTGATCCGCTCGGCTTTCCTCTCGGTTTCGTCGTGGATTTTGGAAAGCAGCTCATCCATTCGGAAAAAACTGTCCCTGGTCGCCTCCTTGGCGTCAGGCGGCATCTTGTCCACCAGCCGCTTCATGCGATCGAAATCGGAACGCAGGGCAGAGTCGCGGAGTCTGAGCAGTGCAAGGGTATTTTGGATCTCAGCGGAGTAGTCAGCCGAGTTGTTGTTGACACGTGACTGCCGTCTGATCGATGCAGCCGTCATGTCTTCATCGAGCTTGGCGATATTGATGGCGATCGAGTTGATGTCGTCCTCTACTGTAAATAGGGAATCAGCAGCATTAAGGGAGTCTCTCAGGTCCCTTAGGTAATCCCTAATGGATTCCTTCACAACATAGGTCAAGAACACGACGGCTGCTCCGGCAATTATGAGAATCCGTCGACGCGGTTTCTTAGACTTCTCTCTCGTTTTCGTCGCCTTCATCGTTCACCTCGCCCGCGACTAGTTAACCTCACGGCCAAGTATATGCGGGCTGCCCCACCCTCCGCGGTTTTCGAAGGGTGGGAACCTCGGCCCTGCACGCAGTGTTTCTGTCGTCCCGACGGGACTCGGTTCCACTTTTATGTCTGCTTACCCACGGCTTGCGCCGTGGGCTGCATTCTTTCGCCGCTTTGCGGCTGGGGCGGTGCCGGGCTTTGATCCAGGTCGGCTTTTCCTAGCTACGCCGATTCATGCGCCTGCATGTAGGCGCGGAGGATGGCGTTGATGCGGGTCTGGTAGCCGCGCTCGCGGCGAAACCAGCGCAGCAGGTCGGCGTCCAGGCGCATCGTCACAACTTCTTTCGGCACGGGCATCACCACCTTCGCTGTCTTCCAGAATGCCGCGTCCGTCGAACGGGCGTCCGGATCAGCCTTGATTCCCTTCCGAATTTTCGCGGGCGTTATGCGGCGCAGCTTGTCCCAATCCGTCGTCAGGTGCCGCTTTGCCTTCTCTCCCTTGGTTGACCCGTTACCTCTCAATGAACTCCTCCCTTGATGCTTTTCCAGTATCGGCGGCGCTCGTGTGGCTCCGACCTCCATGCAGAAATGATGCGCCGTTCGTAGTCACTTCGGTCGGTGTAGATCAGTGTAATCTCCAATCCATTCACCACTCCGATGGCGTAGACCCGCTGTTCGCCATAGTCGAAGCGGTCGTCCACTTGTTCGACCGTCGGACCCTCGAAGATTCGAACCGCATCTTCGAACAAAATCCGATGAATCTTGAGGTTGCGCCGATTCTTCGCTTTGTCCCAAGTGTAGAGCATCCTGTGTATTTACGCAATGTAAATATGTGACAGAAGTCTCGTTAAACCTACGATACGGTCTGCGCAGGTCCGGCACGGTGCCGAGGGTGCGCCTATTTCCTGTTCTGTTCCAAAATGGGATCGCAGTTGCGCGCTGGCCCACCCAAAGGGGGAGGCTGCCCCACCCTTCGCGGTTTTCGAGGGGTGGGAACCGCCGGCTTGGGCGCGGCGTTTCTGTCGTCCCCTTCGACGCGCTAGCGCTTGCTCAGGGCAGGCTCTACGGGACTCGGTTCCGCCTCTTTATCGCTTACCCGGGGCTTACGCCCCGGGCTTTCATATTCCGCCGCTTCGCGGCTGGGGCGATGCTGGGCTCCGAAGTCCCGATCGCCCTCGACCGCCAGCTTAGTGGGCGGCGGGACGTGGCAGGTCGATCGGCAAACTTCTCTGAAATTCGCCCGTGGTGCGGCAGCGGATGGCGATGCGGTCCATCTCCTGGCACTTCGCGCAGGCGCAGCTGGAGTGTTGCGCACCGGGCGTTGCCTTGTGGCCGCACACCAGGCAGACGAACCAATTTTCTAGCCGGCCTCCGGCGCGGCCGCGCGGACGGCGCAGCATGGGCCGGAACTCGTTGCCCAGCACGCAATAAGGGCAACGGACGATCTGTTCGGGCATCCCTTTCAATGCGCTCCTTACCGCGTCTGGCTCTCTCGTTAACACGAACGAGCGCGCCAGAGTCCAAGCTTTGCTCTGTCCAAGCTTGGCTCAGAGCTAAGCCTGCTCTGATAAGCAAGGGTGGACTAGCGGGGGAGGCAGCGAACGGACTCGGGTCCATCCAACTCGACACGCCTGCGCCGTAAGGCTATTACCTTAGTCCGATTACGGCACGAAACAAAATGGCCCGATAGTTTGGCAGAGTAGCCCGATAGTGAGGATGTAGCGCACGCACGGGCCACGGGCGATGCGTTTCTGCCGTCCCTACGGGACTCGGTTCTTCCTTTTATCGTTTACCCGGGGCTTACGCCCCCGGGCTGTCCCATTCCGCCGCTTCGCGGCTGGGGCGGTGGTGAGCTCCGAAGTCCCGATCACCCTACGGACACGCTCCGAAATAAGAGGTCAAAGCCCCCACCCTTTTGCGGGGCCTGTCCGCTGTAATGAACGGGAGGGCGCGGGCCCTCCCGCGGCGCCTGTTCGGAGTTATTTCCTCATGGCGGCGTTGGCGGCTTCGGCGGCGAGCTTCAGTTCACGGCTGGCCTCCGCCATGAGCTGGCGTGCCTTCTCGGCGTGGCCACGCATGTCGTAGCGGTTGTCTTTCTGTGCTTCCATCACTTTGTGGTTGGCCTCGACCAGAAGGCGCTGCGCCTCAGCCAGGTTGGGATGGATTTTGGGGTCGATATCCTGCACCGGCTCTTGCGCCAGCGTTATTCCGCAGCACAGCACGGCACTCAGAATCGCAGGGAACAGCAGGCTTTTCTTCATAGCTCTCTCCTGAATGGGGTCGACAGCAGGATTCGAACAGGAGTTTATCATCGAGGACTGAACAGCTCGCCGCACCGTCAGTAACAAATGCGGAACCTCTTTCCGAATTGGCGTGCAACACTGTGGAGAAGAAGTTTCGACGGGGAGGACTTATGACGCAGCCACAGCCGGGCAACTCTCGAGCAGCCACGCATTCGCCAAACTCGCAGGAGAGTCATAAGGGCGATCCCTGGCCGTCGGCGCTGGCCTCGCTTGCAGTGGGTGTGGCGTTTCTTGCGTTGTGGTTCTGGCTGCTGCCCGGATGGCTTGGCTTCAGCGTCGAGGCACGCACGGAGCCCTGGCGATGGCTGGCGGCGATTCCGTCGGCTCTGGGCTTCGCGGTGGCTCTGCGTTGCGTCTGGGATTTCGGCTGGACCGGCCACGGCACGCCAGCGCCGATCGCTCCGCCACAGCGGTTGGTGGTCGTGGGATTTTACCGCTATGTGCGCAATCCGATGTACCTGGGCTTCGCCGTGGGGTGGATCGGGCTTTGGATCGTCTTCGGCCACGCGAATCCGGCGGTGATCGCGGCGGTGGCAGCGGTTGCTGTGGGCGTGCATTTGTTCGTCCTCTTCTACGAAGAGCCGACGCTGCGCCGGAAATTCGGCGCCGACTACGAAGAATATTGCCGCAAGGTGGGGCGCTGGTGGCCGCGTGTGCACCCGTGGCACCGGCCACAGTGATGGACCGGGTCAAGTTTGTGCGAGGGTGATAGATCCGAAGGCGTTTCACGGTACAACAATTCAGGAGAGAGCATGTCGACAAAATACAGAGTGGTCCAGGTGAAGGGCGCCAAGCCCGAGACGTTCATCGTAGTGGGGATCGATTTTGCCGCGGCGGCGATCACGAGCACATCGGAGTCGATGGGGGAAGCGGCCATGCGTGCATATCTCAAAAAGGCTGGCGCTTCGGAAAAGGACGTGAACACCTGGATCGATCAAGCGCGCCACTATCCAAGCTAGGATGGGCGTTTAAACCTAATAAGGAAGCGAGCCAGACGCGCGATTATTGCGCCGCCAAAATCAGCGGCGCCACTCGCGGCTCGCCCAGATCCTTCGCTTCGCAGAGGGCGCTCGCTCAGGATGACAAGCAACTGCGCCGCCTGCTAGAAGAAAAATCAATCTGGCGCAATCAAAAAGACAGACGTGGGTTGGCGTCGCTTCGTGTTAGGGTGACGCTGTTGCTGATGGCAGGGCGCGGCGCGACGCCGCATTCCGGCGCGAGGTTGGAACGCACATGAAAATTTGTCCGAATGCGAAGTGCGCGGGTTACGGAAGAATCGTGTACACGCTGGCCACGCGTTGTCCACTGTGCAAGTGGGACTTGAAAGCGCCCCTGCCCGCGAGCAAAGCGGCGCCTCAGCCGACGCCGGGAGCGACGACCGGCCGCTAGCAAATGGAATTCGCCGTCAGTTGTGTAGCCCATCCAGAGGCGGGCCAGGCCTGGAACTCGACCAACCCTGAACCCGATGCAAGCTTGACCGCCTCAAAAGCCGTGCCCGGCGGGCGATTGGGCACGGTTTCCCCTGTCGTCTCGTGACTTGACAACCCACCCGTTAGCCTTCATCTTGATCTGAGCGCATTTCCTGGGGAACCCTGTCTACGGCTGAATTCGAGGCAGTCAAAAGTGAAAAAAGTCGGTCTGTTGGCGCTGCTTTTCGTGGCTCTGGCGGGTCCTAGTCTGATTCAAGCCCAGATTTCCAGTTTTCAGCATATTGTTCTGATCGTGCAGGAGAACCGCACGCCCGACAATCTGTTCCAGGGGCTATGCCTGCCCCCTTATGGGAGCAACGCCGCCTGGGGAACCGGTGCCGGCCAGTACGACATTCAGAGCTTTGGTTACGACAAGTCCGGCAATAGCATTGCCCTCTCGCCGGTGCCGCTCGGAAATTCCTATGATCCCAGCCACTCGCATAGCGCTTTTGAGGTGATGTGCAATCCCAATAAGACAACTTTCTTCCCATGCAGCCAGAATACGAAGCTGGCGACGACGGGCTGCCCGCTGAATTGCTCCTTCCAATACGTCGACCCGAACGCCACGCCGACCATTTATCCATACCTGTATATGGCGCAAAACTTCGGCTGGGCCAGCCGCATGTTCCAAACGAACCAGGGACCGAGCGCGCTGGCGCACCAGTTCCTGTTCGGCGGAACATCAGCGCCGAGCGCGGAGGATGACGCCGCGGCGACGTTTGTGGCCGAGAACCCAAACGGGCTCGGGTGTCTCTCGCCCCTGAACTCGATCTACAACCTGATCGACCCGGCAGACGCGCCAGGAGAGTTCAATTTGGTTAACAATCCCCTCGGCTTCGTGTGCTTCTCGCATGACACGATGGCAACGCTGCTGGAAGAAAGCGGATACTCTTGGCGGTATTACACCCTGGGATATGTGAACAAAGACGTTTCGGACAACATCTGGACCGCCCCAAACTGGATTCAGGAAATCTGGCAGCCCAACAGCACCTTCACGCAGTGCGAGGGAGCCGACTGGATCGACAACGTCGACCTCAATCCTTCGGACGTGCTGACCGATCTGCAAAACTGCCAGCTGAAAGACATGATCTGGGTCATCCCGACGGGAATAAACTCCGATCATCCTTCGGGGAATCCGACGATTTCTGACGATGGTGGCCCAGCCTGGGTCGCGAATGTCATAGACGCGGTGAGCAACAGCCCGTGCACGGACACGGTAGCGTTCAAATCGGTGCCGTACTGGCAAGACACGGCAATCATTGTGGTGTGGGACGACTGGGGAGGCTTCTATGATCACGTGCTGCCGCCCTTTCTTTCGGCGCCCCAGGAAGGCCAGGGTGATTATCAGCTGGGCTTCCGCGTACCTCTTGTGTTCATCTCGGCGTACACGACTCCGACAATCGACAGCACGAACCAGTACGATTTTGGCAGCATCCTTCGCTTCGCGGAGCACAATTTCGGGATCGCCGAAAGCGCGCTGGGATTTGCCGATCAGCGGTCGGCGACGGACCTCAGTGCCTTTTTCGATTTCCGACGAACCCCGGAGAAGTTTCAGATTCCCACAAATGTGCCGCCAGAGGTTTTCCTGAACGAACAGGGTCCGGCAGAGCCTCCGGACAACGATTGATTCCTGCTACGATTGCTCTCGACGCCAACGCTGAGGCAGAATAAATCGCTTCTCTGCAGAGCGAGATTCGCAATCCTTAGGAGATTCCCAATGAAGCTTCCTGGCAGAGTTCTGGCCTGCAGCGCAGGCTTGGTTGTCCTGTGCGCAATGTCCGCGACCATCGCGGCCCGCAGCGGCGACGCCCCGCTCACCTATCCCAAGGCCAAGACGGTCGATCAGGTGGACGACTATCACGGTGTGAAAGTCGCCGATCCGTATCGCTGGCTCGAAGACACGGATTCGGCCGAGACACACGACTGGGTCGAGGCTGAGAACAAACTGACCTTCAGCTATCTGGACCAGATTCCCTATCGCGGCGCGATCCGCGATCGTCTGACGAAGTTGTGGAATTATGAGCGTTTCACTGTGCCGCAGCAGCGGGGCGGGCGCTATTTCTATCAGCACAACAATGGTCTGCAGAACCAGAACGTGCTGCTGGTGGCCGAATCGCTGAACGCGGAGCCGCGCGAACTGCTCGATCCCAACACGCTGTCGTCGGACGGCACCGTGGCACTTTCGGGTATGGCCGTCACCGACGACGGCAAGTTGCTGGCTTATGGCACGGCAAGCTCGGGCTCAGACTGGCAGGAGTGGCATGTGCGCGACGTGGATACGGGCAAGGACTTGCCCGACCTGATCAAGTGGGTGAAATTTTCCGGCGCGTCGTGGACGAAAGACGGAAAGGGATTTTTCTACAGCCGCTATGACGAACCGAAAGGGACGGTGCTGCGCGATACAAACTACTTCCAGAAGCTGTTTTACCACCAGGTGGGCACATCACAGGCTGACGACAAGTTGATCTACGAACGGCCCGACAATAAAGAAATGGGGTTCAGCGGCGGCGTCACCGATGACGGGCACTACCTGATCATCCATGTGTCCCAGGGAACGTCGCCCAAGAACCGGCTGTACTACAAAGATCTGACGCAACCTGACGCCCCCGTCGTCAAATTGCTCGATGACTTCGACGCGCAATATCTATTCATTGACGATGACGGACCGATCTTCTGGATTCAAACCGATCTGGACGCGCCCCGCAGCCGGGTGATTGCCATTGATACTCGCCATCCCGAGCGTGAGAACTGGGAGACCGTGGTGCCGCAGGGCACCGACACGCTCGAGTACGCCGATGTCGTGGATAATGTGTTCTTGCTGAGCTACCTGAAGGACGCCCGCAGCGAAGTTCGCGTCTGCGATCTCGAAGGCAAGTTCCTGCGCAACGTAGACCTGCCGGGAATCGGCACGGCTGCGGGGTTTGACGGCAAGCGCAAAGATAAAGAGACGTTCTACTCATTCACGAGCTTCACCACCCCGACGACGATCTATCGCTACGAACCAGGGACAGGCAGGAGCTCCATCTTCCGCCAGCCGAAAGTCGATTTCGACGGTTCCAAATATGAAACGACGCAGGTGTTCTACAACAGCAAAGACGGCACGCGGATTCCCATGTTCCTCACCTACAAGAAAGGAATCAAACGGGACGGCGAGAATCCGACGCTGCTCTACGCTTACGGCGGATTCGACATCTCTCTGACGCCGAATTTTTCTGTGCTCAACGTCGTGTGGCTGGAGATGGGCGGCATCTACGCGCAGCCCAATCTGCGCGGTGGTGGCGAGTATGGAGAGGAATGGCATCTGGCGGGGACCCATCTGAAAAAACAGAACGTGTTCGACGATTTCATTGCGGCGGCGGAGTGGTTGATCGCGAACAAGTACACTTCCACTCCGAAGCTTGCGATTCGCGGCGGGAGCAACGGCGGGCTGCTCGTGGGCGCGTGTCTGACGCAGCGTCCTGATCTTTACGGCGCCACGCTGCCCCTGGTCGGTGTGATGGACATGCTGCGTTTCCAGAAATTCACCATCGGCTGGGCCTGGACCTCGGATTACGGGTCGTCCGACAATCCGGAGGAATTCAAGGCTTTGTATGCATACTCTCCGCTGCACAACCTGAAACCGGGAACGAAGTATCCACCAACTTTGATCGCGACAGCCGACCATGATGACCGCGTGGTGCCGGGGCATAGCTTCAAGTTTGCCGCGACGATGCAGGCCGATCAGGCGGGACCGGCCCCAGTGCTTATACGCATCGAAACCAAGGCCGGTCATGGCGCAGGCAAGCCGATCTCGAAGATCATTGCTCAGACGGCCGACGAATGGTCCTTCGTCGCTTACAACCTGCACATGAGTGTGGCGCTGCAGTGAGAACGTGGGTTTGACCCTGACTTTACGACGTGTTATAAATGCCCGTTTTGCACAGGGTGGCTGCGGCGGAAGTCCTATGGCTCCAGCCTGTTTTTCGGTCACTCTGGCGCAAACTCCGACGCGGCCAAACTCAGCACTCCTTCAGGTCTTGCGGTGGAAGCGTGTTCGGAACTTCAGGAAATCAGGAGTGGAGTCGGTATGCCACCTGCGCATACCAACTGATTGCCACTGAACCAGATTTCCGGAGGCAGTGCCTAAACACGTTCGAAATTCCTTAATTCATTCGGAGGTCTTTCCTATGCGCACATGGCTCGCCCCTGTTGCGTTCATCCGTCGCATGACCGTGAAAATTATGACGGTCGCCGCGTTGCTCAGCGTTGGCGCCGCAACCGCGTTTGCCCAGTCGTCGGAGGCTGCCGGCGGCGAAGCCGCCCTGAAGCTGCCTGACCTTACCCGAGTCAGTTTTCTCCCCTGGCGCATCAACGGCCACAACCTTCTGCTGATCGGAATCCTGTTCTGCCTGTTCGGCTACGGCTTTGGCATGTTCATTTACATGCGCCTGAAGAACCTGCCCGTTCACCGCGCCATGCGCGAAATTTCTGAACTGATCTACGAGACCTGCAAGACCTACCTGTTCACGCAGGGCAAGTTCATTCTGCTCCTGTGGGTGTTTATCGCCATCATCATTCTGCTTTACTTCGGCGTGCTGCAGCACTTCGAGGCTATGCGAGTGGCCATCATTCTCGCGTTCAGCCTAGTTGGGATTGCGGGGAGCTACGGCGTGGCGTGGTTCGGCATTCGCGTGAACACCTTCGCCAACTCGCGCACGGCATTCGCTTCCCTGCCCGGAAAACCGTATCCGGTTTATGCGATTCCGCTCGAGGCCGGAATGAGCATCGGCATGATGCTGATCTCGGTCGAGCTGCTGATCATGCTGTTCATTCTGCTGTTCGTGCCGGGCGATTACGCGGGGCCGTGCTTCATAGGCTTCGCCATTGGCGAGTCGCTAGGCGCGGCGGCGCTGCGTATTGCGGGCGGCATCTTCACCAAGATCGCCGACATCGGTTCGGACCTGATGAAGATCGTCTTCAAGATCAAAGAAGACGATGCGCGTAACCCGGGCGTGATCGCCGATTGCACGGGCGACAACGCGGGCGACTCCGTCGGGCCTTCGGCGGACGGATTCGAAACTTACGGCGTGACGGGAGTCGCGCTGATCACGTTCATTCTGCTGGGCGTGAAGAATCCGACCGTGCAGGTACAGTTGCTGGTGTGGATTTTCGTGATGCGCGTGATGATGTTGGTCTCGAGCGCGCTCTCCTACTTCCTCAACGGCGCGATTGCCAAGGGAAAGTACGGTTCGGCCAACGAGATGAATTTCGAAGCGCCGCTGACTTCGCTGGTATGGATCACTTCGATCGTTTCGATCGCGCTGACCTATCTGATTTCGTACTTCGTCATTCCGCAACTCGGCGGTGACGTCTCACAGTGGTGGAAGCTGGCCACGATCATTTCCTGCGGAACTTTGGCGGGCGCGATTATTCCCGAGCTCGTCAAGGTGTTTACATCGGTCGAATCGCGGCACGTAAAGGAAGTTGTTACGTCGGCGGAGGAGGGCGGAGCGTCGCTGGGAATTTTGTCCGGATTCGTGGCCGGAAATTTCTCCGGCTACTACCTCGGGCTTTCCATGATGGTGCTGATGGCGATCGCGTATTACATGAGCACCATGGGATTGGCCGCGGCGGCCGGGATGCTGGCGCCGGCAGTCTTCGCGTTCGGATTAGTCGCGTTCGGATTCCTGGGCATGGGACCGGTGACAATCGCGGTCGATTCCTACGGACCGGTTACGGATAACGCGCAGTCAGTGTATGAACTGTCTCTGATTGAAGCTGTGCCGAACGTGGTGGGCGAGATCAAGAAAGACTTCAATCTCGACGTCAACTTTGACCGCGCCAAGCATCTGCTCGAAGCCAACGACGGCGCCGGCAACACATTCAAAGCCACGGCGAAGCCGGTACTGATCGGCACGGCGGTGGTAGGCGCGACCACGATGATTTTCTCAATCATCATGGCGCTGACCAACGGGCTGACCGAGACGGAGAATGTGGCGAAGCTTTCGCTGCTCTACGCGCCGTTCTTCCTGGGATTGATCACAGGCGGCGCGATGATCTACTGGTTCACTGGCGCTTCCACGCAGGCCGTGACCACGGGCGCATACCGTGCGGTCGAGTTCATCAAGGCGAATATAAAACTCGAAGGCGTCGAGAAAGCGTCCGTCACCGACAGCAAGAAGGTCGTCGCCATCTGCACACAATATGCGCAGAAAGGGATGTTGAACATCTTCATCGCCGTCTTCTTCGGTACGCTGGCGTTCGCCTTCGTCAATCCGTTTTTCTTCGTGGGCTACCTGATTTCGATCGCTGTCTTCGGGCTCTATCAGGCCATTTTCATGGCCAACGCAGGTGCGGCGTGGGACAACGCCAAGAAGATCGTCGAAGTCGAACTCAAACAGAAAGGTACGGAGCTGCACGCCGCGACTGTGATCGGCGATACGGTGGGCGATCCGTTCAAAGATACATCTTCAGTGGCGATGAATCCGGTGATCAAGTTCACGACGCTGTTCGGGTTGCTGGCGGTGGAGTTAGCGGTTTCATTGTCCGGGGAGAAAGGATCGACCCTGACGAACACATTGGCTTTGGTATTTTTCCTGGTGTCGTTCACCTTCGTCTACCGGTCGTTCTACGGGATGAGGATCAAACAGGGCGCGGAGTAGGAACATCTTGCAGACTGCAGCGCCATCCGGAAGGTCTCCGGATGGCGTTTTTCTTTGATGCAAAGTCCATTTCTCCATGCCAGCGGCAAAAAGCGCGACCGGGATGGGGCGCCCTCGCTAGCTCGGGCCCTTCATTTTGTCCTTCACGCTCTTGGCCAGCTTCTCGATTTCCTCTGCCTTCTTGATCACGTCGAGGGAAAGCACGTTTTCATCGGACTTGTCGACGTACGACTTCAGCTCGACGGAAAGCTTGAGCAGTTTATCGGTGTCGCTCTTGAGCGCGGCGATGCGCTCTTTCGCGGCCTTCCGTGCCAATTCGGCGGCCATGCGTGCGCGAACGTCATTCTCGTCAGCGGGCAGCTGGGGAAACTCCCTCTTCGAAGGAGGCTGCTGCGGCGGCGATTGCTCTGAGTCCTGAGCAATGGCAGGCAGAGCAGGAAGACAGAACAGCAAAGTGCAGACGAGAAGTCGGAGACGCACGGGGACCTCGCAGACCGTTGCCCACAGGTCAGTATGGATTATACGTCTGTGGAATGAAACGCGGTTCGATCGACGCCGGGAGACAGGGCGAACTCTTCGACATCCCTAGGGCGGACGAGCGCGTCCGCCCCTCCACTTACAGAGCGCTCATGTTGGCCAGAAATTCACCGTTCGACTTGGTCTTGCTCAGTTTGTCGATCAGCAATTCCATGGCTTCGACCGGTGACAGCGGATTCAGCACCTTGCGCAGCACCCAGATGCGCTGCAGATCTTCTTTGGGAATCAGCAGCTCCTCTTTACGCGTGCCCGAGCGCTGAATGTCGATCGCAGGGAAGACGCGCTTGTCGACCAGCTTGCGCTCGAGGATGATTTCGCTGTTGCCCGTGCCTTTGAATTCTTCAAAGATCACGTCGTCCATGCGGGAGCCGGTGTCGATCAGGGCCGTGGCGATGATGGTCAGCGAGCCGCCTTCTTCGATGTTGCGCGCCGAGCCGAAAAAGCGCTTCGGCCGCTGCAACGCGTTCGAATCCACGCCGCCCGAGAGCACTTTGCCTGAAGGCGGAACAATCGTGTTGTAGGCGCGTGCCAGACGCGTAATCGAGTCGAGCAGAATGACGACGTCGCGCTTGTGCTCGACCAGCCGCTTCGCCTTTTCGATCACCATTTCAGCAACCTGCACGTGGCGTGCGGCGGGCTCGTCGAAGGTCGAAGAGATCACTTCGCCCTTCACCGAGCGCTGCATGTCGGTGACTTCTTCGGGGCGCTCGTCGATGAGCAGCACCATCAGGACGACTTCAGGATGATTCGAGGTAATCGAGTTGGCGACGTTCTGCAGCAGCATGGTCTTGCCGGCTCGCGGCGGAGAAACGATCAGGCCACGCTGGCCTTTGCCGAGCGGCGTCAGCAAATCCATGACGCGGGCGCTCGAGTTGTCGCGCGTGGTCTCGAGCTTGATCCGCTCTTGCGGATAAAGCGGCGTCAGGTTGTCAAACAGGATTTTGTTGCGGGCTTCGTCGGGCGACTCGAAATTCACCGCCTCGATCTTCACCAACGCGAAGTATTTTTCGCCTTCGTGCGGCGGACGCACCTGGCCGCTGATGGTGTCACCGGTCTTGAGGTCGAATTTGCGAATCTGCGAGGGCGACACGTAAATGTCGTCGGGGCCCGGGAGGTAGTTGTAATCGGGTGAGCGCAGGAAGCCGTAGCCGTCGGGCAGGATTTCCAGTACGCCTTCGGCAAAGATGTGGCCTTCTTTTTCGCTCTGTGCCTGCAGGATCTTGAAGATCAGGTCCTGCTTGCGCATGCCGCTGGCACCGGGCAGATCCAGGGTCCTTGCGATCTTGGTCAGCTCGGTGATGTTCTTTTCTTTCAGTTCAGCTATGGTCATTGATTCACCTGAACCCGTGCACTAGAGCGTATTCGGTAGTGTCAACGGGAGATTTTCAAAAGGAAGGAGACTCAGGGAAGACTCGAAAAACGCCGGGCAGGAAGGGCGGGGCTGGGTTAAGCAGCCCGCCGTTGCGCCTCGGCAAAATTCTCTGGTTCCGACAAAACCGCCTGCCGCTCCGCGCCTGCAATCCGGTCCAATACACCGTTCATCGTTTCCTGGATTCTGGTGCTCGGCCGGTGGAACTTCCGCGTGGCCTTGGAGGCGAGCTGGCAAAGCATATAACGGTTCCGCAGCGTTTGTAAAGCATCAAACACACGATCAGAGCGCATGTGCTTTATCTCTCCTTAATTATGAATTGTGGCCTTCCGCCTTCGTCCTTACGCCACGGGAGCGTGACAAGAACCCCAGTATCCGCCCTAAGTCACTGATTCCGAGTAGGTTGTAAAGGAGTTAGCGCAAAACTCACTTGAATAGATGCACGCCAGGATACGGAAGATGCTCGATTTTCTGGGCGTGCCCCGTGGGCGCAGGTACAGAAAAAACCGCCCAGAAGACTTCGACGTACCTGGAACTGGTTAATGTATCCGCCGGGGGTGTAGAGGTCAAGTAATTATTTGTCAGCGCATTGACAGATCGGTGGCCGGCGGCTTCAGTCCGTGCAAATATCCCTTTGTAATCAATAGCTTATAGGAGATCCGAGCAACAGGCCCTAATCGGGACGCCTGAAGGCTTGTTCTTCTTTGCCGCACGGCATTCTGTGATGGAGATCACAGACCCATCGGGAAGGGTCCATCTAGCGTGAAGTTTCAGTCCAGCCATTCTACAGAGAGGTTCGCGATGACGACTGCCCCCACAGCCACGACACGGGTCTTGAATTCCAGCCTAGAGCGCAAGATCATGAGCGCCGGCGAGGCCGCAGCCCTAATCCGCTCGGGCGACCAGATCGGCATGAGCGGGTTTACCGGCTCGGGATATCCCAAGGCGGTGCCCATGGAACTCGCCAACCGCATCGCGGAGGCGACGTTCCGCGGACAAAAGTTTCAGGTCAGCGTCTTCACCGGCGCTTCGACTGGCCCGGAACTCGATGGCGCACTGGCGATGGCAGGCGGCATTCATCTGCGCCTGCCTTATCAGTCGGACCCGGAGACGCGGAAGCGGATCAATGCTGGTGAGATGGAGTACATGGACATCCACCTCAGCCACGTGGCGCAATTTGTGGAGTATGGATTCCTGGGCAAGCTGGACGTGGCGCTCATTGAAGTGACAGCAGTGCTCGAAGACGGGCGGCTGGTGCCGAGTTCATCGATTGGCAACAACAAGACGTGGATCGATCAGGCCGAGCGCGTAATTCTCGAGGTGAACGCGTGGCAGCCGGCGGCGCTCGAGGGCATGCATGACATCTATTACGGCCTGCAGCCGCCGCCGAATCGCGGGCCGATTCCACTGGTCAGTCCGGGGCAGCGCATTGGCACGTCATACCTGGAATGCCCTGCCGAAAAAATTGCCGCGATCGTGCTGACCAATTCTCCAGATCGCAACAGTCCGTTCAAGGCGCCGGACGCCGCGTCAAAGCAGATCGCCGGCCACATTCTCGAATTCCTCAGCTATGAAGTGAAGAAGGGCCGCATGCCCGCGAATCTGCTGCCCCTGCAATCGGGCGTGGGCAACATTGCCAATGCGGTTCTGTTCGGGCTCGAGGAAGGCGCGTTCGAAGGCCTGACTTCCTATACGGAAGTGATTCAGGACGGGATGATCCGGCTGCTGAAGTCGGGCAAGCTGACGTCAGCCTCGGCGACGGCTTTCTCGCTCAGTCCGGAGATGCTGAACGAGGTCAATGCAGACATGGCGAGCTACCGCGAACGGATCGTGCTGCGGCCGCAGGAGATTTCCAATCATCCTGAGATCATTCGCCGGCTGGGAGTGATCGCGATGAACGGTATGATCGAAGCCGATATTTACGGCAATGTCAACTCGACGCACGTGATGGGATCGCGCATTCAGAACGGAATCGGTGGCTCGGGGGACTTTGCGCGCAACGGATATCTTTCCATCTTTATGGCGCCATCGACCGCGCAGAAAGGAACGATCTCCACGATTGTTCCGATGGTTTCGCATGTGGACCACACCGAGCACGACGTGCAGGTAGTGGTCACCGAGCAGGGACTGGCGGACCTGCGCGGGTTGTCGCCGAGGCAGCGGGCGAAACTGATCATCGAAAAGTGCGCGAGCCCCGACTACAGGCCGGTGCTGGCCGACTATCTCGGGCGTGCAGAGCGGCTGTCGTATGGAAAGCATACGCCGCATCTGCTGACCGAGTCGCTGGGCTGGCACAACCGCTACCTGCGCGGTGGGAATATGCGGCCGAGAGAAGAAAACTAAGCCGCAGTCGCCTTTCTATGCCCAATACGTGCGGTCCAAACTCCGGTACTGAATCGCTTCGGCGATGTGTTTGGGCTCGAGATTCGCGGATTCTTCCAGATCAGCGATGGTGCGGGCGACTTTCAGGATGCGGTCGTGGGCGCGCGCGCTGAGGCCCTGCTGAGTCATGGCGCGTTCGAGCAGGCGTTCGCAGTCAGGAGAAAGCTCGCAGAAGGTGCGGATGTGGCGGGAGGACATCTGGGCGTTGCAGTAGAGTTGCTCGCGAAGGTGGGAGGAGGCGAAGCGTTCGAGTTGCCGGGCGCGGGTGCGCAAAACGCGCTCGCGGATTTTGGCTGAGCCTTCGGGCTCGGCGCCGCTGCGCATTTCCTTGTAGTTCACCGCGGGTACGTCGATGTGGATGTCGATGCGGTCCATGAGCGGACCGGAGATTTTCGAGATGTAGCGCTGGATCATGGGCGTGGTGCATTGGCACTCGCGAGTGCGGTCGTTGTGGAAACCGCAGGGCTGCGGGTAACTTCATTGCTGAAGGCCAACTCTTTTATTTGCCTATAGTTCCGTTGTGACCAGACTGTTTGGGGGCTCGTTTCTGCCATGATTCCGCACTTTAGCCTGCAACTTGGCAGCCGATGGTCATTGCATTCGGATTGGTATGCTAATAATTAACGAATGCTAACCGGAGTGGCATCCCGTGAGACGCCTCAGTGATAACCGCATCGAAATAGAACCTTACGACCCCTGCTATTGCGGAGGCGATAAAAGGGTCAAGTTTTGCCACCCTGTTCGCAACGGACAGATTCAACGGCCTTCGGCGTCAAACTGCAAGCCTCCCGGCCCACCGACTGGAATTGCTCGTGCCGGGTGCTATGCGGCACAACTGAACGATTGCAGTGATGAAATGAGCGGCGAGCATTTGTTTAGCGAAGCCGTTCTGAACCTGCTCGTTGGGGCTGATGGCAAAGTGGTGAGGGCAGGTTATCCTTGGCAGGAAGAGGGAGAATTCCAGTCGTTGACTCCTGCAACCTGCAAAGCAAACGTCCTTTGCAAACGACACAATAATGCTCTCTCGCGGTTGGATTCAACCGCAGGCACGTTCCTGAGAGCGATCTTGAAGACGCCAGAATTCCTGCAAAATCATGACCTGCGCGTGTTGATTCTCAGCGGAGACGACCTTGAGCGGTGGATTCTAAAGACTCTATGCACTCATATTTTGGTCACCCGGAAGTTCGGGGAGAACTGGAAACCGCCTCTCGACTGGCTGGAAATTCTGTGGGGCATGAAACCGTTCCCTGAGGGCTGCGGACTGTACTTTAACCACGAGGTCGGGCAATCTACGCCGGATACCGCGAAGCTGGCTCTTCATGTGCTGACGTGCAATGGCATTGTTGGAGCTAGCGGAGCCATCGTGGAGCTTGCCGCGCATCGGTTTGCACTGGCAATGGTTCCGCCGAATCCGCAGCAGACCTCGGATTCTGCGCTCGTCTCAAAGTTTTACCGCCCATCGGATTTTGTCATTACGTGCGGAAAACGCGAAGTCGTGTATTCGTTCGGTTGGGAAGCATCAGTTGTTCCGAGGCGCATTGGGATTTCATGGGCACCCAATCCATAGCTCGTGGACGGAGATAAGCTCGTTGTTTGCTCTGTGCCTATTCCGGTAGTTGCACCACCGGAGGTTCCGGGCGGCAACACACGCCGAAATGCTGCCACAGCCGGAACCAAGGGCTATAAGCAAGCATTTCGTCATGTCTTCGATTGGCGGCAGAGATGTCGCTTGCTCTGAGTGGTCTAATGTCCGGCGCTTCGAACATTTCCTGTAGCTGCTCAATCTCGTCAATGATGCGTTCAACGTCCATGGGTTACTATCATCTAAGAGGAGTCGCGGAGCGGTCAACTTGAAGCGACATTGTTCTTTCCCGAACGATTCGTCCTTTGCCAGTCAATCCGCCAGCGCCTGCCTGCCACAGGAACCCAGAACAGTGTCTTTAGGGGTGTTCCTCGCGCATAGTGATAGAGGACGCCTGCCCTTTCGTAGAAACCCCGTGTGTGCCACGAGTCCGCAAAGCCGAACTTCTTGAAGTCGAGATGATGACAGAACTCGTGGCAGAGGGTGCTCAGGAACGTGCCGAAGGAAGTGATCTCCTTCCGCACTGCCGTCCGCATCCAGACGCGGATCACCATGGTCTCGGGGTCGTAGTCCCCAAAGAGTTCGATTGTCCCGCGTTCGCGCACACGCCGAGGGCGGGCTGCAAGGACGCGTATGCGGCAGGCGGGGACTTTGTAGAACTCCGAAGCAGCTTCCAAGAACTCAGCGCAGGCGCGGCGGACATCCGGCCCTTTCTCGGCTTTCATCGCCTCCTCGATGCGCTCAGTGATCGGAGGCAACCGCCCATCCTTCGGCAGATCGAGCGTCTTCAACCGATCACTGTCGAGGAATTGTGCCCGGTTTGCCTTGCGGGGCGGGGTGTCGGTCAGCATTAGCCTGCTCCAGTTCCGCCCGCCACTTTCGTTCCGAACAATTCCCGCTGCGCGTTACGCATGACTGGATTCTCGAAGTGCGATGCGTTCAGGAAGCCAGTCTCGCAATGCCGGGGTGAGATAGAAACGCGGCAGCAACAGGTCGTCCTCGGGGCTGACGAGCCCCTCCGCAACAGCCACGGACGCAAGTGCAGTGTGCGGATAGATACGAATTCCCACCGTGATCTTGAGCGCATCCAGATGCAAGCCGTCCGCAAACGCCAAGCTCTGCTCGACCGTGTCCCGAGTCTCCTGAGGGCTTCCCAACAGCAGGAAGCCGTTCCGCTTGATTCCCACACCCGCGAAGCTGTCCGAGATCGTCCTTACCTCTGCGCAGGTGAAGCGTTTGTTGAGTTGCGGAAGGATCGCTTCCGACCCGCTTTCGAAGCCGAGGCTGACCTGCGTGCAGCCCGCTTTCGCCATTAGCTCCACCAGTTCCATGTCCGCCCATTTCGGGTACACGATGCCCCACCAATCGAGCCCAAGATCGGCCTCAATGAGCTTCCGGCACAACTCCTTGGCATAGGAAAGCGGCAGGTTGAATGTGTTGTCCACGAAGTAGAACTGCTCAAAGCCCCTCTCTCGCAGTCCTGTGAGCCATTTCACTACCGCGTCCGGAGAGCGTCGGCGAACGGGTCTGCCTTCAATGGCGCTGGTCGAGCAGTAGATGCAATCCAAGGGACAACCGCGTCGGCTCTGGACTGGAATCCGCATTTCCGTGCTGCCGGGGAAGTCCAACCAGAGTCTCGGCTCAGGCAAGAGAAAACCATCGAGAGCGGGTGCGAATGCCGTGGGTGAGTGCGAGCCATTCGGGAAATATGCGGCAGGCGGCGGTGGAGATTGAGCGCCTCGCTCAAGCCAAGAGAGCAAGGCTGGGAAAGCGGCTTCCCCCTCGCCCCAGATACCGATGTCGGCATCCAAGTACGCCAAGGCGCTTTCCGGAAAGATGCTGTAGCCAGCGCCGCCTAAGACGATTGGCGAGGAACAAGCAGCCCGGCAGACCGCAACGACCTGCTTTAAGCCCGCAAGCAAAAAGCGCGGTGATTGCATGCTCTGGTCATCAATGTTTCTGACCGAAACGCCGATCACGGCCGGCGCAAACTGTCCTATCGCTTGCCGAACGTCGTTCTCGCAATCGGCATCCGAGCCTAACACCAACAACCGAACGCAATGACCAGCCCGCTCAGTTCCGCCGCCACACAGGCGAGCCCCAAGGGCAAAGGCACCATGCTGCCTGCATCGTTTGCTGCCGAGATTAGCAGTACTCGCACGATTGGCT